>DASWVS010000154.1:0-3059 GCA_036401135.1 Fimbriimonas sp. | reverse complement strand
GACCCGTCCGACCGCGCCGTTGTCCTGGAACAGGTAGGCGTACCACTCGCCGCCCGGCGTGTCGACGATGCCGCCTTGGGCGACCCCCTGGTCCTGCAGGAGGATCCGGCCCTCGTAAGGGCCGCGCAGACGATCGGCCCGGTGGACGAGCTGGGTGCGCATGCCGCCCCGCGGCCATGCGATGTTGAAAAGGTAGTACCTCCCGCCGATGCGAAAAACCTGCGTGCCCTCGGCAGGCAGTCCCGCGGGACCTCCGGCGACCCGGGTCGCGTTGCTGACGACGACCTCGTCGGTGCCCTCCTTGGTGCCGGACAGATCCTGGTTCAGCTCGACGAGCCGGATGTCGCCGGCGCCGTACATCATGTAGGCCCGGCCGTCGTCCCCGAAGATCAGGGAGTGGTCGTGGAGCGAGGGCGAGAAGGAGGTTTCCTTCCAGGGTGTTCTTTCGGGGTCCTTCGTCGAGAAGACGTGGGTCCGTCCCGTCGTGGAGGAGAAAGTGGACGCGTAGAAGGTGCCGTCGTGGTAGCGCAGGCTGCTCGCCCAGGAGCCTTTGCCGTACGCGTTCTTCCCGTTCTTGAGCGTCAGGGCGTCGTTTTCCGCGAGGGTTTCATAGGCGTAGCTGACCAGCTTCCAGTGCACGAGGTCGCTGGACTTCATAATCGGCAGCCCGGGGCTCATGTGCATCGTGGTGCTGCTCATGTAGTAGTTGCTGCCGACTCGAACGATCGAGAGATCCGGCACGTCGGCCCAGACGATAGGGTTTGTAGCCATGTCCGTGGGAAGTGCGAGCGCCGCCAGGCACGCCGCGAGGACGGTCACCTCGCTGCCCCCCTGAAGAGGCGCACCGGTGAGAGCCGGCGCATTGTGCGATCGACCGGATTCGCGGCGAACATCCTCCGAGCGTAGCAGAAGAGCGGTCCGAACGCGGCGAGTCGGGAGGGGTCGTGGCGAATGATTTCGGGTTGGACCCTAAGGAGATTTGGCTGGTCCGTTTGGGCACAATCTGGCGGGGATAGAGGCTTGTCTAAAGAATGGCTGTCGTACGGCCTATGACAAGCCTTCGGTCGTATCCTTTATGTTTCGGAAGGTCTCAGGCTGGTCGGGGCGACAGGATTCGAACCTGCGGCCTCATGCTCCCAAAGCACGCGCTCTACCAAGCTGAGCTACGCCCCGACGCGGTGGCCTCTAAGGGTACCCTTTGGACTATGCCGACCCGCTCGAAGCGTCTCGACATGATTCCTCCGTACCTGTTCACGGAGATCTCCCGAATCAAGTCCGAAGCCATCGCCTCGGGCGCCGATGTCATCGATCTTGGCATCGGCGACCCTGACCTGCCGACTCCCGAACCCGTGATCGAAGCCCTGGGCCGTTCGGTACGAAACCCCGCCACCCACCGGTACGACGAGACCCCTCGGGGATGGGTCTCGTTCCTCGAGGCGGCCGCAGACTGGTATGAGCGATCGTTCGGGCCGAAGCTCGACCCGGCGAGCGAGATCGTCCAACTGATCGGTAGCAAGGAAGGCCTGGCGCACCTGGCCTGGACCTATATCGATGCCGGCGACGTGTCCATCGTGCCGAACCCCGGTTACACCGTCTACAAGGTGAACACGCTGATGGCGGGCGGGGAAGTCTACGAGACGCCGCTCAAAGAGGAGAACGGCTTCCTGCCGAACCTCGAGGACATCCCTTCCGACGTTGCCCGCAGGGCGAAGCTTTTTTATGTCTGCTACCCCCACAACCCCACCGGCGCGGTCGCGACGAGAGCGTTCTATGAGGATCTCGTGCGCTACTGCCGCGAGTACGACATCCTGCTGGTGAACGACATGGCGTATGCCACCGTGGCCTACGACGGCTTTCAGAACTCGACGGTGCTGCAGATCCCGGGCGCCAAGGACGTCGCGATCGAGTTCCACTCCCTGAGCAAGATGTACAACATGACCGGATGGCGGCTCGGCTTCGCCATCGGCAACGCGGACGCGGTCGCGAACCTGGCGAAGATGAAGTCGAACATCGACAGCAAGCAGTTTCCCGCCATCGCCGAGGCGGGCGCCGAAGCGCTCCGTTCGGTCGCGAACGACCACACCCTCCACGTATACGAGAAGCGCCGCGACCTGCTTTGCGACGGTCTCAACCGGATCGGATGGAAGGTCGCGAAGCCGAAGGCGACTTTCTATGTCTGGACGCGCGTCCCTCGGTCGGACATGTCCAGCGCCGAGTTCTGTGCCGAACTGCTCAAGAAGGCACACATCGTCGCGATCCCGGGCAACGGGTACGGGACCGAAGGCGAGGGGTACGTTCGGATGTCGCTCACCCTTCTCGGGGACCGAGACGGCGAGCGGTTTGCCGAGGCCGTCCGCCGAATCGAAGCCTCGGGACTCGTCGGCGGCTAGAGTCCTCGCATGACCTATCCGGAAGCCCTGGCCTACGTCTCCGGTCTCGAGCCGCGCGGCTGGAGGCTCGGGCTGGACCGGATGCAGGCGTTCATCGACCGAGCCGGGCTGAGCCAGAACGTTGGCAGGCCGCCCGGCACCGATCCCGCGGGGAAGCCGGGCGCCCGGTTCATCCACGTCGCCGGGACCAACGGAAAGGGTTCGGTGACCGCGTTCTTGCAGAGCATGCTCGTCGAGCACGGGTATCGCACCGGAGCGTTCTTCAGCCCCTATGTGGTGGACCCCCGCGAGCGGGTGCAATTCGGCCGCTCCCTGATCTCGGAATCGGACTTCGCCTCCGTCGTCGCGCACCTGAAGCCGATCGCGGAGAGCTTTAGCGAGACCGAGTTCGGCGGCATCACCGAGTTCGAGTTCAAGACCGCCGTCGGGGTCGAGTACTGGCGCCGTAAGCGATGCGAATGGGTCGCGCTGGAAGTCGGCCTCGGCGGGCGTCTCGACGCGACCAACGTCGTCCACCCCGCCTGTTCCGCGATCGTCAGCATCGGCTACGACCACACCCAGATCCTCGGCGACACCCTGGAGAAGATCGCGTTCGAGAAGGCCGGCATCGTCAAGCCCGAGACGCCCCTCGTCGTTGGCGACGTCCCGGAGCCGGCGCGCCGCGTGATC
>DASWVS010000153.1:0-2192 GCA_036401135.1 Fimbriimonas sp. | reverse complement strand
CGCGCCACAACTCGCCCAAGGGGAAGGGAGCGTCCTTCGGCACCGCTTCCGGCTCTCGGACCACCATCCGGATCACGACGCAGAGAAGCGCGGGGACGACTCCGACGAGGAAGAGCGACTGCCACGGCATCGTGGGTCGCCCCAAGAGGGACTCCCACGGGAGGCTGGCCAACCCGAGGTTCACGAATGCGGCCAGAGCCGGCCCGACGGCCGCCGCGCTTTGGAGGAAGGAGGACGCCGGCGCCCTTCCGCCTCCGCGAAACGTCTCCGCCACCAAGGCCGCGCCGGCCGCCCACTCGCCTCCGATGCCCAGCGCCGTCAGGAAGCGGACGAAGGCGACCTGGTCGGGGGTGCGGCAGAGCGCTGTCAATCCCGTGAAGAGGCTGTAGAGCAGGATCGTGAGGATCAGCGTCCTCGCGCGGCCCCATCGGTCGGCGAGGATGCCGAACAGGAGGCCGCCGATCGCCCACCCGAGCATGAAGACCGATTGGACCCGTCCCTCGACGGCCGCGCCGGACTGCTTGTAGAGCTCCGGGCCGAGCATCTCCGTGAACATCGGCACCTTCGCGAAGTTGAAGAGCGCCGCGTCCATGACGTCGAACACCCAGCCCAGCCAGGCGATGACCAGGACCGTCCACTGGGCTCGAGTCCAACGCATTCAGCCAGAATACCGGCCCGTCGCGGCTAGCGTCGGACGCCGGGAATAGGGGGCGGAGGAAAGCCCCTCTCGTGCGGAGGGAGGTGGATCTGAAGCGCGAAGACCTCGCCGCTGCCGACCCACGATCCGTTCACCGCGTGGCCGACGGCCAGCAGCACGTCGCGCAACGGCTTGCCGTTGATGTTCATCGTCAGCTTGCGATCGGGGAGTCGTTCCGTGTCGGCGATGACGAAATCGACGTTGAGCTTGATGAGAAAGGCGGGGAGCTCCCTGAGAGAGACCGTTCCTCGGAAGGTCACGGGCTTGTCCAGCGCCGGGCTGTTACCCAGCGGCTGCCCTCGTCCAGCCCCGAACCCGCCTCCTCCGAACCCTTCATTCGTCTGGGCCCCCGAGATGCAGGACAGGCCCACGAGAGCCAACGATGCTGCGCGCTTGAGCATGTCGGCATTGTACGTCCGATCGCCGCCTCAGGCAGGCGTGGCCGCCCGAACGCGCTCGACGAAGTTCTGAACGATCCGGAAGCCGTCCTCGGTGAGGACCGACTCCGGATGGAACTGAACCCCCTCGATCGGCAGCGATTCGTGCCGAAGGCCCATGATCTCGCCGTCGTCCTCCGCCGTCGCCGAGACGATGAAGCCCGGAGGGACCGAATCCCGGGTCACGACGAGCGAGTGGTAGCGGATTGCGCGGAACGGATTCGGCATCCCCTCGAAGAGGCCCTTGCCGTCGTGACGGACCATCGACGCCTTGCCGTGCATAATGTGTGCCGCCTGCCGCACCTCACCGCCGGCGACGTACCCGATCGCCTGGTGCCCCAGGCAGACCCCGAACAACGGCACCGCGAACGGGTCGTCCCCGCCCTGCGGGTCGAGGGACCTCCTGAGCACGTCGAGGCAGACGCCGCTCTGGTTGGGCGTACAAGGTCCGGGCGAAAGCATGATCCCCTCGGGGCGAAGACGCTCCATCTCCTCCACGGTGATCTCGTCGTTGCGCTTGACGACCACCTCGGCGCCGCACTGGCCCAGGTACTGCACGAGGTTGTGCGTGAAGGAGTCGTAGTTGTCGATGACGAGGATCACGGCGTCCATTCTACAGCGGGCCGGAACGGACGAACGGACGGCGCCGAGGGGAAATCGTCGGGCGGAGCACTGTCTTCGGCTGCTCTCCCCTTAGCCGGCGGCTGCCGCCCTGACGAAACTAGTATGACCGATATTGCTCATCAAAACGCAAGATATGTCACCTAGATTGAAAGCATGAGCCTTCGGAGGGCGACTTTTCAATCCCGGTTCGACTCGATCCGAACGTATGGCCGCGCCGGAATATCGCGCAAAAACGGCTTGAGCCATGCGTTCCAGGGGTAGCGCTCGAAGAAGGCGGCCGCATCGAACGTGCTGTTGTCGGAGAACCCCTGCTTTGCCCAGAAGGACATGCGACCGACCTGTTCCGCAGTGGCGACTTTCGTGTTGACGGCGCCGTGGGCGATGCCGAAAGAGTCCATGCGGCCGCAGAGGGTCGCATCCGATGCGCCTTCCTT
>DASWVS010000152.1:0-10480 GCA_036401135.1 Fimbriimonas sp. | reverse complement strand
CGGCGATGTGGGAAGTGTGGATGCCTTTGATGCTCCTCGGGTCCTTGGCAATGCTTTCGAACAGCATCGAAGTCGACGACGAGAAGGCGAACATCTATTACGTGTCCGCGATCGGCGGCTGGTACCTGCTCAGCCGGTTCGGCTTTTTGGTGCTGGGGCCGCTGGGACTCGGCATGAACCCGAACGCCGCCGTTACGACGGCGTGGATTCTGACGGCCCTGGTACTGCTGGCTCTGGGCTTCGCCGCCGACCGTATCCAACTTCGGCTCGCGAGCTTCGCCGTCCTCTTCTCGACGGTGCTCAAGATCGTCTTTGTCGATCTTGCCAAGACCGATCAGGCGATCAAGGTCGTGATCCTGATGCTCCTCGGGCTGGTGATGCTGGGAGGCGGGTACTGGTACATCCACCACCGTCCCGGAGCCGGTCCCCAGGCGCCCGCGACCTAGGCCGCGGCTTTGAGTTTGAAGGCGATGGCGTCTCCGATCTCGCTCGTCGCGACGAGGCGGCATCCCTTCTCGTAGATGTCCGCCGTTCGCAGGCCCGCGTCGAGCGCGTGTTCGACCGCCTCTTCGATCCGGGTTGCCGCCTTCTCGTCGCCGAACGAGTAGCGCATCATCATCGCGCCGCTCAAGATCGCCGCGATCGGGTTCGCCCGGCCCTGGCCCGCAATGTCGGGCGCGCTTCCATGGACCGGTTCGTACAGCCCGAAGGTCCGGCCCTCCCTCGGATCGCTCAGCGATGCGGAGGGCAGGAGCCCCAGAGACCCCGTGATCATCGAGGCCTCGTCGGAGAGGATGTCGCCAAACATGTTCTCCGTCAGGATCACATCGAACTGCTGGGGGTCCTTGATCAGCTGCATCGCGCAGTTGTCGATAAGCATGAATGAGACTTTGACGTCGGGGTTCTGCGACGCGAGGTCACTCACCACCTCGCGCCACAGTCGGCTGGTCTCCAGAACGTTGGCCTTGTCGACGCTGACAATCTCGTTTCGCCGCTGTCGCGCGATCGAGAACGCGCGCTGGGCGATGCGTTCGACCTCGCTGCGGCGATAGATGCAGGTGTCCACGGCCGTCTCGCCTCCGTCGCGCCGCTCACGGGGCTGGCCGAAGTAGATGCCTCCCGTCAGCTCGCGCATCACGACGAGGTCGACGAGCCCGTTCGCCCCCTTCAGGGGGCTCGC
Organism: Fimbriimonas sp.; assembly: GCA_036401135.1. GTDB lineage: Bacteria > Armatimonadota > Fimbriimonadia > Fimbriimonadales > Fimbriimonadaceae > Fimbriimonas. The sequence continues at coordinate 9,300 of DASWVS010000152.1, read as the reverse complement.
CTGGAGCAGCGGCTTCAGCGTCTTTGCCGGGCGCACGTTGGCATAGAGGTTCAGTTCGCTCCGCAAAGGCAGTAAAGCCCCGACCTCGGGCCGGAGCGAGATCGGCTGGACGTTGTCCCACTTCGGGCCTCCGACGGCGCCGAGAAGAACGGCGTCGGAACGGCGGCAGAGCTCGAGCGTGGTCGCAGGAAGCGGATGTCCGGAATCGTCGTAGGCAGCCCCTCCGACAAGAGCGTGCTCGAACTCGAAGGGGAGGCCCGTCGCCTCGAGCACCTTGAGCGTTTCCTGAATGACTTCGGGACCGATCCCATCCCCCGGCAGCACCGCGATCTTCCTTGCCATGTCCGATTGTGGCACGTGCATGCAGGCCGGCAGGACCCAGCCTAGCGGCGGTTGCGGGCGGCGAAATACCAGGTGGCGAGGCCCGGCAGGAGCAAGGCGCCGCCGAAGGAGGTTCCGATGCTCCAGGGATAAGGCGCGACGAGGAATCCGAGGCCGCCGCCCACGAAACTGAGCACGACGTTGCCGCAGCCGAGCAGGCAGCCGTCGTTCGGCGCGGCGTACTGCCTGCCCAGGCGGTTGGCCATCGCCGCCCAGAAAACGGCGGCCCCGAGCCACAGCAGCGCGATCGATAGGTAGACGGGAAGTCCGGTCATCACTCGCCGAGGATCTTCACGACGACGCGCTTGCGCCTCCGGCCGTCGAACTCGGCGTAGAAGACCTGCTGCCAGGTCCCTAGGTCGAGCCTACCCTTGGTGATGGGAAGGATCACCTGATGGTGCAGGATGAGGTTCTTCAGATGCGCCTCGCCGTTGTCCTCGCCGGTCCGATGGTGCCGGTAGTCCTTCGTCGGCGCGAGCCCGCGGAGCCACTCCCGGATGTCCTCGATCAGACCGTCCTCGAGGTCGTTGACGTAAACGGCGCTCGTGATGTGCATCGCCGAGACGAGGCAGAACCCTTCCGCGACCGACGATCGGTCGACGACCTCCGCGACCTGGCTCGTGATGGGTACGAACTCCTCCCGGCTCGCGGTCTCGAACCAGAGGTATTCGGTGTGTGATTTCACGGCTGCAGTGTATCCAGAGGGGGAACCACCTCGCGGCGTACGACGCCCAAGTACCGAGTGGCTTTGCCGCGAAACCGGATATGAACGTTCACCACCTGAACTGCGGAACATTTTGCCCCATCGGGGAGAGATTCATGAACGGGGACGGAGGCATCTTCGATCGCGGCCGGCTGGTCTGCCACTGCCTCCTTGTTGAGACCGACAACGGCCTGGTTCTGATCGACACCGGTCTGGGAACGCGCGACATCGGCGACCCTGAAGGCGGACTTCCCGGCCCGATATGGCAGGCGATCAACCAGGCGGTGCTGGTCTACGAGGAAACCGCGCTCCATCAGATCACGGAACTGGGATACAAGCCCGAGGACGTCGTCGACATCGTCCTGACGCACCTGGACTTCGACCATGCCGGCGGAATCGCCGACTTTCCCAATGCCCGGATCCACGTCAACGACCTCGAACTGGCGGAGGCGCTGAACCCGAGCAAGTGGATCAGCCACGAGCGCTACTCCAAAGCCCAATTCCTGCACGGGCCGAAGTGGGAGCCCCACCCGATCGAGGGTGAAACCTGGTTCGGCTTTCGATCGGTGAAGCCTTTGGGCAGCGACGACCTCCTCATGGTCCCGCTCTACGGGCACTCGAAGGGGCATTGCGGGGTGGCGGTCCGCAATGGCGGCCGTTGGCTTCTGCACGCGGGCGACGCGATCTTCTACTCGAGCGAACTGGATCGCGACGAACGGCGCTGCCCGCCCGGCATCCGCGTCTACGAGAACGTCTTCCAGCACGATCGAGTGCTGAGGATGGAGAACCTGGAGAGGCTGCGGGATCTGGCGAGGAACCACGAAGATCGGGTGCGGGTGCTCTGTTCGCACGACCCGTTCGATTTCGCGAAGGTGGCCGTCTCGTCGCAGAGCCACGCCTTCATGTCCTAGCCGCTTCGGTAGACCGCCTCGATCCTTTCCGCCATCCGCGCGACGGTGTACTCGCGCCGGTGGAGGGACCGGCCCTCGTCGCCCATGGACTCCCGAAGCGCCGGATCGGCCGCCAGGCGGTCGATCTTGGCCGCGAGGTCCACGAACGACCCTCGCTCGAAGAGGAACCCGTTCCGTCCCGGTTCGAGCATCTCGGGCATTCCTCCGACGTTCGCCCCGATGATCGGCCTCCCCAGCGACATCGCCTCGAGCGCCGAGTAGGGGAACGCCTCCTCCCAGACGCTCGGGATGGCGACCACATCGACGGCGGACATGGCGTTCGCCACGGATTCGATCTGCCCGAAGAAGCGGACGTTGGCTCCGGCGGATTCCTGGAGCGCCTTTCGCTCGGGACCGTCGCCGAAGACGGCGACCGTCATCGGCGCCTTGCAGGCCTCCGCCGCGTCGACGAGAACGCGCGTTCCTTTCTCGGGCACCAGTCGGCCGAACGAGCCGACCACAAACCCGGAAAACCCAAACTCTCGCCGAATCTCGTCGACCGGGCGGGTCGGTTCGAGCGCCGGCACCCCGGCCTTGGCGACCGTCATCCGATCCGGCGGGATGCCCGACTCCTCGAGCCGTCTCCTCACCGAGTCCGAGACGGGGATGAAATGGTCGAAGAGGCGGGTATAGGCGCGAACTTTCTTCGCCGGCCACGGGAGCGAGACATGGCGCGTCATGACCACGAACCCTTGCCGCGTCCGCTTCGCCGCCCAGGCGGGCATCTGGAAGTCCGGGCTGAAGTGGATATGGACGACGTCGAAACGCCGCTGCCGGAACAACAGGAGGTACGGGAGGGCCGAGAGCGGGTTGTATTTCCCCCTCATCGTGATGGGGATCTTCGGGACTTCCAGCTTCCGGTCGAGGGGCGAGCCGGGCGGGCAGGCGACCAGCACCTCGTGGCCCCGCGCCGTCAGTCCGTTGGCCAGGTAGTGGACGTACCGCTCGATCCCGCCCCAGTCATGGAGCGAACTGGCGACCTGGAGGACCTTCATGCGGCACCGGACCCTAGCGGAGGTTCTCGAGAAGCCACTGCCGGTTGTTCTCGACCATGTCGGGGTGCCAGTCGTGGCCCCAGTCGTAGGTGATCAGCCGCTTTGCGCCGGGGAGCGCCTCGAAGACCGCCTGCGCCGTGTGAGGCTTGACGGCGGGGTCCTTCAAGCCGCGGCTGACCTGGGTCGGCTTCATGCATCGCGTCGCCACGCTCCTCGTGTCGAAGTACGACACCGTGTTGAGCACCCTCTCCCGCCCGAGCGGCATCCTTTCCATGGCGTCCGTCAGCTCCTTGAGGGGGTAGCGGTGCACCGCGCCGCGCAAAGAGTCCTGGATCGCGCCGAGGAACGGCATGTCGGCGCATACCGCCCTGACGATCGGGCTGGCTGCTCCGAGCCAGATCGCCATGCCGCCCCCTTGGCTCATGCCCATCGCGCCGATCCGGTCCTCGTCGACCTCCACCTGCGCCTGGAGGACCCGCGTCGCCACGAGGGCGTCCTGAACCATGCTTCGAAAAACCCAGGTTTCTTTGTCGCCGGTGCCTTCCCCACAGTAGCCTCGCTCGACCTCGTACTTCTCCTGGTGGAAGGCGTCGTAGCCGAAGAAGTTGAAGGAAAGGCTGGCGAATCCTTCCCTCGTGCCGTACGCGTTCGGCAAGAGCGACTCCCGTCCATAGGGCGGGATCCAGACGAAGCCGGGCAGCCTGCGCGCCCCCTCCGGATACGCCAGCCAGCCGTTCAGCCGCCGGTCGCTGGAAACGCCGAAGGAGATCCTTTCCACGATGAAGCCGGGAAGGTTGTAGTCGTTCGTGTTCGAACGGTGATAATCGAGGCGAACGGCATCCGCTTCGGTGAGGATCTGTTGCCAGAACTCGCCGAAGTCCTCCGGAAGATGCGCCTCGGCAGGGTTCATCTAGCGAACGGCGCGCTGAAGCGCTTCGACGTGCATCCCCGTCGTCATCAGCCATGCGGTGGCGCGCTGGATCTCTTCGACCGGACCCTCGAGCTCGAGCTGCACCCAGCCGTAGTCGGTATCGATGTTGGCTTTCTTGATGTTCACCTTGACGCTGAACTCGCGGCTCAGGCGCCACAGCCAGGGCTCGCCGACGTGGTCTCGTCCGGCGGTGATATTTACGTCGACCGTCTTCATCCAACCGCGATTCTACCTTTGCCCGCCGGGGATCCTCGCGGCGGGCCGCCGGATACCGGCGACGGTCGCCGCCGTATAATGTCCGTTGATATGTCTGGTCGAGTCCTCGTCTTCGATACGACCCTTCGCGACGGCGAACAGAGTCCCGGCGTCCGGCTCAGCTTGGATGAAAAGCTGGAGATCGGGCGCCAGTTGGTCAGCCTCGGGGTCGACATCATCGAGGCCGGGTTCCCCATCTCCTCGCCCGGCGACTTCGAGAGCGTCAGCATGCTGTCGAGGGAACTGAAGGGCGTCTCGATCTGTGGGCTCACTCGCGCCCGTTCGAAGGACATCGACGTCGCCGCCGAAGCCTTGGCGCGCGCCGAGAGGCCGCGGATCCATACGGGGCTCGGAGTCAGCGACAACCACCTCCAGTACAAACTGAGGATGTCGCGCGAGCAGGCCCTGGAGACCGGCGTCGCGGCCGTCAAGCACGCCCGGCAGTACACGGACGACATCGAGTACTTCATGGAGGACTCGGGCCGTGCCGACATGGACTACGTCTATCGGGTCGTCGAGAGCGTGATCTCGGCCGGAGCCACCACGATCAACGTCCCCGACACGACCGGCTACACCTACCCGAACGAGTATTACCATCTGATCCACAGCATCATCGATCACGTTCCCAACAGCGACAAGGCGGTCTTCTCCTGCCACTGCCACAACGACCTCGGCATGGCGACCGCAAACACGTTGGCAGGTGTCCTGGCGGGGGCGCGCCAGGTCGAGGTGACCGTCAACGGCATCGGCGAGCGTGCCGGGAACACCGCTCTCGAGGAGGTCGTGATGGCGCTCCATATCCGTAAGGACAAGTTCGAAGTAGGGACGAAGATCGACTCGACCCAGCTTCTGCCCACCTCCAGGCTCGTTTCGCGCCTCACGGGGATGGTCGTCCAGCGCAACAAAGCCGTCGTCGGCGCGAACGCGTACGCCCATAGCAGCGGCATCCATCAGGACGGCGTGCTGAAGGAACGCAGTACCTACGAGATCATCGATCCGCACTTGGTCGGCGCCGAAAAGAGCGAGATCATTCTCACGGCGAGGTCGGGGCGCCATGGGCTGAAGCACCGCCTTGCCGAACTTGGATTCAACTACACGGACGAGAGGTTCGAAGAGATTTACGAGAAGTTTCTCACGGTGGCGGATACCAAGAAGGAGGTCGACGAGGACGACCTGAGGGAATTGGTCGCCTAGGGCGCTTCGAACCGTCGCAGGCCCGAGGCGGTAGCCTAGGGCATGGTTCTGCCGATCTATATCGTCGATGCCTTCACCGACACGCCGTTTCGCGGCAACCCGGCAGGCGTCGTTCCGCTCGAGGAGCCGATCGAAGAGGCGTCGATGCAGCGGATCGCGATGGAGGTGAACCACCCCGAGACTGCGTTCGTCCTGGAATCCGGCGACGCTTATTCCTTGCGATGGTTCACCCCGGAGGCGGAAGTCGACCTCTGCGGGCACGCCACGCTCGCCGCCGCGCACATTCTCTGGGGCACCGGACGGTTGCCCGTAACCCGGAGCGCTTACTTCGACACCCTGAGCGGAAGGTTGACGGCGGACCGTCTGGAGAAGGGGATCCGGCTCGATTTTCCTGCGGAACCTCCCGTCGAAGTTCCGACCCCTCCGCAGATCCGGGCGCTCTTTGGGAGCTCGATCGTCTGGACGGGCAGGAATCGGTTGGACCTTCTCGTCGAGTTGGCCGACGAATGCGCCGTCCGCTCGTTTACGCCGGACATCCCCGTGCTGGAGTCGCTGGGGGGCAGGGGAGTGATCATCACGGCTCCGGCGACGGAAACCGACTTCGTCTCGCGCTTCTTCGCGCCGAGCGTCGGCGTGGACGAGGATCCGGTCACCGGCTCCGCCCATTGCTGCTTGGGTCCCTACTGGGCCAAGAAGACGGGCCGGACGGAACTCGTGGGTTACCAGGCATCCGCACGCGGAGGCCTCGTGCGGGTCGTCGTCCGGAATGAACGGGTCGATCTGATCGGCCACGCGGTGACCATGCTCCAAGGCGAGATCGTTCGACCCTAGAAAGACGAAAGCCTCCCCCGAAGGGAAGGCTTTTCGTCCTTACGGCAGCATGGCCGCCGGGAGGGAGGCAGGCAGCGCCTGCAGCTTCACTGCGGGCGGCGCCGGCGGCTTCGTTTGCTCACCGACGAGCAGGCGGACGGGTCCGCCCTTTCTCGAGAAGGTCGCCGCGTTCGGCTTGATCGAAAGAACCGTGTACGGCCCGATCGACTGGCCGACGGTCAGCACGTCGGTGCGGTCGCCCATCGAGACGATGGCGGCCCCGCTCCGTCCGGCGACGACGCCGTCGAGCCGAAGCTGGGCGACTTCCACCGGTTTGATGTCGAAGGTTCCTACCGGCATCGGTTCCACGCCGCCGCCGAACCCGACCCCGGGCAGGGAGCCCGGTTTGGGAAGGGGAGCGGCGTTCGAATCCTGTCTCAGGACCAGGACCTCTCGGAACGGGTTCGGCTCGTTGGGAGCCGGGGTGCCGGCGAAGACCTGCAGACCACCGATGGAGTTGCCGGTGACGGGCGCAGCCTCTGCCGCCACCCCCGGTGCCGTCGCGCTGGCGACAACCGGCTTCGCACCGTCTCCGAGCATCGAAACCGTCCGGTAGCCGACGAAACCGAGAGTGCAGACCAGGGCAACGCTGAGGAGAGCGACCTTGGCCGCATCCTCTTTCTTGACCACGATCATGGCTTCTTCTCCGCGGCCGGCTGCTCGACGGCGGGCAGTTGCGCGACCGTTTCCTTCACGATCCGAGGCGTGATCATCACGATGACGTTGCTCTTGCGCTTCTCGGTGTTCCGGCTGCGGAACAACTCGCCCAAGAAGGGAAGCTGGCTGAGGATCGGGACCTCGCGCATCGTCTTGATCTCTTCGTCCCGGATGAGGCCGCCGATGACCATCGTTTCGCCGTCGCGGATCATCACCGTCGTCTCGGCCTCGCGGGAGGTCGTCTGGGGCAAGCCGTCCGAGATACCCGTGACCGTGCTTACCACCGGATGGATTCGCATCGTGATGTTGCCGTCCCCGTTGACCCTCGGCCGCAGGAGAAGCACGATGCCTACGTTGAACTCGGCGACCTGGATCGTCTGGGCTCCCAGACCGCCTGCCTGGGCCAGCCGGGCGCGGATCGTGTCGCCGATGAAGATGTTCGCGTCGTCGTTGTCGACGACCTGAACGCTCGGGTTCGCCAGGATCTTGGCCTGCCGTTTCGTAACCAGCCCGCTGATGGCGGCGGCGATGCGGAACGGGATCCTCGACCACTGGCCGAAGCCGATGTCGCGCGTTGCGCCGGTGCCCCAGGGGACGGCCGACCCGGTATTGCCCGAGAAATCGGTTCCCGGAATCGCCTCTTCCAGTTGGAAGGGGGTCCAACTCCAGTCGAATCCGGCGCTCGACAGGTCCGTCGGGGACGCGTCGATCACCTGCACATCGACTTTCACCTGGGCCGGCATCACGTCGATCTCCGACAGCAGCCGCAGGGCCTGGTCGATATCCGACTTCTGGCCGCGGAGCACGAGGCGTCGCGAGCGGTTCGACTGGTCGACCACCCCGCCCTCGCCGCCGGCCCGGTTGTCCGTCTGCTGCTCCTCCAACTGCTGGGAGTTGCTGCTGCCGCCGGAGCTTTCGACGAAGCTCGTTCCGGTCAGGGTCTTGAACACGGGGCTCGGGACCGACTGCGAACCAGGGGCGATCATCACCTGCACGTTCGGGGCGGCTTCCGTCATGAACTGCTTCAGGGTGTTTGCCGACGAGTAGCGGATCTCGTAGACCCGGAACTCCTCTTCGGAGACCGGTACCGAGGCCGCCGAGTCCATCGCGATCGCCTGTTCCACGGCCTTGCTGACCTCGAGGTCGTTGCCGCTGACGGTCATCGTGCCGCCCCCCGTCTTGTCCTCGGAGATCAGGTTCGTCTTGATCGACGGGTACAGGCTCGTCAGCACCTCGCGGATCTTGGCGACCGGCACGCTTTTCAGCTTGAGGACCCGAGTCGTCGACTCGTTCGGCGAAAGCTCAAGCCGGCGATCCGAGATGAGCTCGCGGGCGATCGTCAGGTCCTCAGGGATCGCCGAGATGAGAACGTACTTGCCGGAGGGTGTGATCTTCGCATAGGGAAGGGCGGCCTGGAGTCGCGTCGCCAGGTCGGCGGCGTCGCCCGGCGCCTCGATCTTCGCCTTCTGCGTGAACGGCTCGAGCGCCTGGCCCATCGATTCGGGCTTTGAAACGACGTAGAAGCGGCCCGTTTTCCGGTAGCTCAGGCCTGCGGAGGCGGACGCGCCTCGAACCGCTTCCTCGATCGACTGCGCCTCCATGTGGAGCGTGACCGGGATCTTCTCGGTCGAGGCGTAGACGATGTTCGCCCCCGTCCTCAAGCCGATGGCCCGGAAGACCTGGCCGACGTCGGTCTGCGAGAAGTTGAGAGAGATCGTCTGACTCTGTGCCGCGACCGCCGGTTTGGGCGGGGCAGCGACGATCGACGGAATCGGAACCTGGATTCCGGCCAGCACGATACTGGCAAGCAATGCATTCATAGTAACCATTAGGCCTTCTGTCCCTCCGTGACGGGCGCTTGCGGCTGCTCGACGTAGCGCGTCACCATCATGCTCATGCGTGTCTTGTTAGGCTCGTCTCCACGAATCAGCGAGACGAAAGAAAGGTTGTAAAGACGCGGGGCGCTCAGCAACCGATCGGTGAATCGGAGAACAGACCGGTAGTCCCCTTCGATCTCCAGCTGTCCGCCCATCGGCGTCACTCCCAGAAGAAGGTCCTTCTCCTTGGTGTTGGTCGTCGACTTGTTCGCTTCGGTCGCCTCGGTGTTGGCGTTGGTGACGACCGTCCACTTGACGATCACGACTTGGGAGTCCTTCGCGGTCGACTTCAGTGCCGAGATGAAGTTCGACTCCTCGTTCGAGGCCGCGGGGACCGTGGCTTCCTTGAGGAGCAGCTGCCCCTTCGTCTCCTCGATCCGCGCCTGGATGGCCGCGGTCTGACTCCTCATGCTGAGCGTCTCCGACTCGGTCTGGCTGGTTCGTCGGTACTGGATCACCGAGAACCCGGTGAGCAGCACGCTGCTGA
>DASWVS010000151.1:0-15823 GCA_036401135.1 Fimbriimonas sp. | reverse complement strand
AGACGGCCCTCTTCGAGACGAGCCATGCCCGTTCGAAGTAGGCCCTCTTGTACACCCGCCGGACCTCGTCCTTCTTGGCCGGGTCGTTGAAGATCGGATCACCCTCCTCCGTAAAGCCGATGAGGACCACGAGGTGGCCCGACGGACGGGCCTCCGCCTTGCCGCGCAGCAAGTCGAGAGAAACCGAGCAAATCACGGGCAACCCGGCCTCGACCCACTTCTCCGCGTCCACCATCGAGTTGAACCTGGCGACATAGGCGCAGATGCCGTCGAAGCTGCCCGCATAGGCGGTGTTGAACGGCCAGTTGCCTGCACCGTCGTAGACGGGGTCCCACACCGCCGCCTCCACCTCCGGGACGTCCCGGTTCAGTTCTGGCCGGCTCAGACGGTTCGACCAGTGCCAGAGGAGCATGGAAAGCGAGGTCGGGCTGCACAGCACCTCCCCGCGAGGGTAGTTCCCTTGCCCGCGCTGAGGGACTTCCGTGAGTTTCCCCCACGCTCCGGATCGGACCTCCGGCGGGGCGATCGTCGCCGCGCTGCGATTGTGCAGGCTCAGGGCAAGGAGGCTCAGGCGGGGTCGGCCGTCGCCAAGGTTCTGCAGCGTGACGCGCAGATCGAGGCGGTCGGAGAGTTCGTTCAGCCTCAGCGTATCGGTCAGTACGTCGCCATCCTCGTCCTTCTGGTCGGCGACGCTCGCCCGGGGCGATAGGGCAGGGTCGCCGCTCCAGCGCGACAGTACGTACCACTTCGTGAACCCCTGCTCGACCTTCGCGCGCACCTCGATCTGGATAGCGGCACCGGGGGCGTTCTTGACGTTCCACGAAGCGATCGCCTCGTCGAACACCATTCCGGGGTCGACGTTCTCGTAGACCTTCTGCACCGTGCCGCCTTTCGATGGGAACTCGGGCAGGTCCGTAAACGGGACGAGCCGGTTGGGGCTCGCGGCCAAAGCCAGGGCAAACGAGGCTAGGATCGTCGTGGTCATCGCAATCGCCGGATCCGGCCGGCTAGTCGAGCTTGAGGGACATGGCGGTGTAGGTCCGCGTGGGCTTGAAGCCATGACGACCGTAGTAGTCCACGAGGTTCGTCCAATCGATGATCGAGTGCCGCGCCCCCTTTTCCTTGAGCCGGGTTAGCGCCGCCCCGAGCAGGGCGTGGCCGAGCCCCTGGCCGCGCAGGTGCTGCGAAACCCCGATCGGGCCCAGGCTCCCCCAGCCCTCGCCGAGGTCGTTCCGCCAAACGGCCCCGCCAATCGGGAGCTTGCACTGCGAATCCTGGAGCAAGGCGAAGCCTTCCACCTTTCCGTCGACGAGCATGCCGTAGACGGCGTTGTCGACGCCCTCGATGCGAGCCTTCGACAGGACGTCGTAGTGCCACCTTCCGGGAAACTCGCGTAGGAGGAACGCCTCGAGGGAGGCGAGGTCGGCCTCCCGGAGCATCCTGAACTCCACCCCCTGCGGGCACGGATAGGGGTTCGAGTACGACGAAAGGTCCCCCTCGAGATCGACGGACTCGCCGCCTTCGGCGAATCCTTCGATCGTGAGAAAATCGTGCAGGGCGCGGAAATCCTCGGGACAGCCGGGAAAAAAGTGGCGAATATCCTGGCTGAAAACCAGGCGGTTCTGGCCCCGATTCCGCAGCAGGGTCTTGGCGTCGCCCAGCAGATCGATGCCGACCAGCGGATCGTTGTACGCGATCGCGCAGAGGTGCGACTGGTCCTTGTCCGGCCCCCTGAACAGCCCGGCGGCAGAGCGCTTCACGCAAACGAACCCGACCGGACGGCCGTCCGACATCTCGACGGAGGAGGCTCCCCAGTCGAAGAGCGGGGATTCGATCGTATTGAGCCGAAACAGCTCCTCGTCGATACGGTAACGCTCGGGATAGAACTGGTTCCACAGTTCGACCAAGGCGCCGACGTTCGAGTTTCGGAAGCTGGTTCTCATGTGGCTTTGGCTGCCAACTGGCGCAAATGCTCCCCGTAGAGGTTGAGCGCTTCGCGCGTATGCGTGATCCGGGCGATCATGCGGCCGTCGTCCTCACGCAGAAAGGCATCCAGATCCTCTTTGGCGACGAGAGCCGCGAAGGCGTCGTTGGAGGGGCAGGGCTCGACCTCCTCTCGCAGGAAGGCGAGGACGAAGGGTCGAACCTTCGGATAGTGCTCCTGCATCCATCGCCGGAGCGACTCGTACTGCCGTTCCAGCTTCGGGGTGGGGCCGTACTGGGCGGCGTCGCACAGCACCTCGACCAGATCCTCGTACTTCTCGTAGAAGCGCACGAGGTCGTCGCGCCGCTCCTGGACCGACGGTCCGAGCCGCTTGGCCGCGAGCCTCTGCCGCGCTTCCTCGCGATCTTTCCTCAGGATTTGGGCACGATTGATCAGGGAGGCGATCAGGTCCCTTCCTGCCAGCCCCCGCGTCGTCGCTCTTCCCGTTGTCTCGATTCTCAACCACCGACCTCCGATGTCTTTTGAACGTAGTTGATCCGCAGATCGCGCACCAGTCCCTGCACCCTTCGCCGATCCGCTTCATCCAGTTGCGAATCCACCAAGTTGGCGAGGTAGGCGGTCGTATCGATCGCCACCTTGGCTTCGGCAAGGTTCGTTTCTATCTTCCCCGTCATTATATCGGGTTGGAGTCCAAGTTTCGCCCATGAAACTTGCGCCATCAAATCCAGGATGTGCGCCAGATGGTCGTATACGCTAACCGGCTCTTGGGGCTGGGCACTTTCGTCGTTCGACATCGGTTGATTTATATAGGATAGCCTAAGTTATCTTTCACCAAAAGAGCCGATCCGTGGGGAGTCGGCAGGTCGAGGCGACGATCGCGGGGGATCGGCGCTCATGAGGTAGGGACGAGTCGGGAGCGCCGGACGATGCACCTTTCGGACGGTAGAATCCCCTCTTAAGAGATATGGTGCACAACGTCATCATCATCGGCTCGGGGCCGGCCGGATACACGGCCGCCCTCTACAACGCCCGCGCGAACCTGGAACCGATCGTTTTTGCCGGCCTGCAGCCCGGCGGCCAGCTGATGATCACCACGGACGTCGAGAACTACCCCGGTTTCCCGGAGGGGATCCTCGGCCCGGACCTGATGGAGCTGTTCCGCAAGCAGGTCGAGCGGTTCGGGACCAAGGTGTACGACCAGATGGTGGAGAGGGTGGACCTGTCGAAACGGCCCTTCTCGGTTTGGTCGGACGGCATCGAGTACGAAACCCAGACCATCATCATCGCCACCGGCGCCAGCGCGAAGTGGATCGGGTTGCCGAGCGAGGTCTCGTTCGGGGGTTTCGGCGTCAGCGCGTGCGCGACGTGCGACGGATTTTTCTTCCGGAACAAGCGGGTGCTCGTCGTCGGCGGCGGCGACACGGCGATGGAGGAGGCGCACTATCTGTCGAAACTGGCGAGCCACGTAACCGTCGTTCACAGGCGGGATGAATTCCGCGCGAGCAAGATCATGCAGGAGCGCGTGCTCAACCACCCCAAGATCGACGTTATTTGGGACTCGGTCGTCGACGAGATCCTCGGCGAAACCGACCCCGCCAAGAAGGTGACAGGCGTGCGCCTTCGGAACGTCCACACCGACGAGAAGTGCGACCTGCCCGTGGACGGCGTCTTCATCGCGATCGGGCACAAGCCGAACAGCGACCTCTTCAAGGGGGTGCTCGAGATGGACGAAACCGGCTATCTGAAAGTCGAGCCGGGCTCGACCCGGACGAACGTGCCCGGCGTCTTCGCTGCCGGCGACGTCGCCGACAGCATTTATCGGCAGGCCGTTTCCGCCGCGGGAACGGGCTGTATGGCGGCGATCGACGCCGAGCGCTATCTGAGCACGGTGCTGCACCAGCCCTGAGAACACAATGAGTCTCCTCGCCACCTCGATCTGCGCCGGCCTGCTCCTGGGCCAGACGCCCCAGGTTTCCTACATCGAGCGGCAGCTTCAACCTCCCGGAGGGGGCGAGCCGAGGCTGTTCCTCTGGGTGCTCGGGGATCGGATGCCGACCCCGAAGCTCTCCCCGAAACGGTTTGGGGAGAACAAGATCCCGTTCGAGTTCGACTGGCTCACGCCGGCTTACGCGAGACTGCAGCCGAACAAGGTTTCGCTGAGGTTCCGTGTCTACTCGCAGGAGCGTCGGCAGGAGGGGGACCTGGCGCCGCAGGTCGCCCAGACGCTTCTCCGACTCTTCGACCGGAACTTCTGGCAGCTCGGCATCGACCACAACCCGGTCTACAACGACGGCATCATCGACGTCTACCTTTGCTGGGGCGGCCAAGCCGGAGGCGAGCAGCTCTACGACCAGGAGGTCGTTCGGAACCGCCCGGTAAAGGTCAACACGATCTACATCTACGATCTTGCCAGCTTCACCGAGCCGGTCGAGAAGCTTCGCGAGGTCGCCCACGAGTACGGGCACGCTTCCCTACCCCCGATCGGAGGGTTCGATGAGCCGGAGCATTGGGCGAACGGCTACCTCGGCGAAAAGATCAATCTCGCCTACCTGCGCGACGGCCTCGCGAAGGGTTGGTTCACGCCCGACGATACGATGGGCGCGACCCAGGCGCAGCTGGATCTCTGGGTCAAATCGAACGTGGAGCCGCTGGTCGCCAAGGCCGCCTCGGACCCTCCGAGCGAGCCGAGGCTCGCGGGCAAGGACAAGGCCTCGATGGACGCCTACATCGGGCTCGCCGCCTACATGAACGCCCTTCTGCCGCCGAAGACCTTCACCCGAAGCATGGCGCTGACGGGATCGATCAAGGCGACGGACTATCCCGCAGGGATTGCCCTCGCCGTGGAAGAAGCGAGCCAGAAGCTCCAGATCCCGGCCTATCTGCTCGGTAAGAAGATCTGGGTGCCGACTTCCGACGGCACGGTGACCGGAGCAACGGTCCTCAAGAAGAAAGGGGGCTGGGCACAGGTGCAGCCCAAGACGCCTGAGCTGACGATCGTACCGAAGAAACGATAGGAGAGCCGATCCGACGTCTCCCCCTGTCTCAGAGCCCTCGGCTTTCTCTGCGGTGAATACCGGCTAGGTGACCGCAGAGAACGCCGAGGGCGCGGAGGCGGTTTCCTAGCTGGATGAAGCGTAACAATAGGTCGTTCCGAACGTTCCTCCCTCAAAGAGGAACGAACATGAACCATCGGAACATCGCATTGGGGTTCGCCGTCGTCCTGGCGGCTGGGGTGGTGGCACAGGACGACGAGTGGAGGCCTCTCGGCCAACGGGGCCGTGAGCCGGAACGCGGCCGCCCTTCCCCCGAGTACCGTGAAGCGATCCGTAGGACGGCGGAAATGGTGTCGGACGCGAACGCCCTGCAGTTGGTCGAACGACACGGTCTCTCGCTGATCAACCTGACCTGGGAGGATACCGGCCGTTACAAGGGCTCCGCCGTCGGTCCGAACATCAGCGACATGACGATCCAGGTGGCGGCGGAAGGGACAGCCCGGGCGATGCCCGTGATCCGATTTCCTAACTTCGAGGACAAGACGACCGACATCGATCCGCGGGACTTCACCCTGCTTGTCGGGAACGAGAAGGGCCGGGCTCTGCAGCGCGTTTCGCTTTACGACTACCTTGCGTCGCCTGCGAGCTATATGTCGCAGTCCGGCCTTTGGCGCGGGCCCTCCCGCTCGCTGTTGGCGGATCGAGACACCCGCGTGCTCGTGAGCGCGCAGGCATGCTTCCTGCCGATCCCACGGACCGGGCAGGCCTCGTTCAACCCCGTCCTCTTCAACTACCAGTCGGTCGAGGGGGACCCGGCGGTGCTGACGATCCTTTCGACGCGCCAGGGAACGAGCATGACCGTGATCGACAACAGGCGCGACGCGTTCCGGGAGGGAGCGGTATGGGGACAGCGGCTCTTCTTCAACAAGAACGGGCAGCGCTCCAGCCTCACCGGCGAAAGGCTCAGCGACTTCAAGAGATCGGGCAAAGAAGGCAGCGGACGGTCGGACGACGGCCTGAGCATGGTGCTGCTGATCCAGGTTCCGCTGAAGCAGCGAAACCCGATACGCGGCGGGGGCGGGCTGGGCGGCTCCTCGATGGACTACATCAACTTCGATCCATCGGACAACTCGGTCGTGACCGCCGCGAAGCGAAGCGACGTGGAACAGGCGGTGATCGGGCACGGCCGAGTCGAGGGTCCTTTCATCGAGACCGCCGGACTTCCGATCGACCGGGACGAGCGGTTCCCGATCCGGGTGACGGTCCAGTTCTACAAGGCGACGTCCAACGGGATCGTCGACGCGGCGGACGTCGCGGCGATCCGCCGACAGATCGACTGGGTCTACTCACACGGCGACGGCGTCGGCAGCCTCGTCACCCAGGGGATGACGGGCCGCCCCACCGAGTACGACGGCCTCAAGGTCCAGCCGCGCGGATGGTGGGAGCAGTTCTGGCAGCGGTACGAGGGCAACATGGGCATGAGCCGCGCCGAGGCGATCGCCCGGCTTCGAAAGATCCTGGGCAAGGACTATCTCCATCGGCCGGTGTCGGACCTCTACCTGCGCGACCTGATTCGGCGCAAAGCCTAAGCGCCGCTCGCCGCCTCTTCCTTCTGTGGGAGGGGCGGCTGGCAGACTGTTGGGTAGGGCGAGAGCCGCGGGATCCAGCATCGAACCCTGCTCCGATAACGCAGATACGGGTCCCCGAACCGCTCGGCGAGGTCGGCCTCCTCCCACGGCCGGGCGATCAGGTGCCAGGCCAACATGCCAAGGATCGCGTAGACGACCACCCAGGAGCTTCCGAGAACGATCCCCACCGCGACCCCCTGCATCGTTCCGGCAATCGCCATCGGATTCCGGACGTACCTGTACGGCCCGAGGACGAGGAACCGGGTGGTTGTATCCATCGGAAGCGGCGTCCCGCCTCCGCGGAACGCGAAGATCATCCCGCTGCAGAGGCCGAGGCAGCCCATCGAGGCGAACAAGATCCAGCCGGCGATCGGCTGTGGCGCAAACGTTGGCATCTCCATACGTTTCTCGATGCGCACCAGGAGCGACGGGACGAGCCAGAGGAAGAACGACCAGAAGACCGCGATCTGGAGAAGCGTCTTGGCGACGTTCAGGACGACCCTGTCGGTCCGAGAAGGATGGGGCCGGCAGCGAGAGGACAGCCTTCGGATCATCTCCCGCACCTCGCCAGAACAAACGCCGACAGGAGGAACGCGGGCAGCATCAGGACCACCGAAAGGACCGCTTCTCCCGTCGCGACGAAGATCGCGACGCTGTAGAAGGTCGCGTAGCCCGCGGCGCCGAGGTGGAGGAGCAGCGTCGTCCGCCACCAGGGCGCGCGTACGGCGAGCCCCCAAGCAGAGGCGAGCGAGGCACCCGCGTACAGGATCATGTCGGGGAGCAGGAACGCGGTCAGGGCCAAGTCGGGGAGCTCGGCGGGTAGAAAGGCGCGGCGCGCGGAGGGCTGGGCAAACAGAAGTCCCCACCAGGAGAGGGAACCGAGTCCCTGGAGCCCGAGGTAGGCGGCTCCCGCGTTCCACCGAGCCATGCATCATTGTGGCCCAAGTGGGTATATGGTGCCTATGCCGCAGGTCGTCGTCGCGTTGGGATCGAACGTCGGGAATCCCCTGCGCCATCTCCAGGCAGCGACCGCGATCCTTCGGGAACGTTTCGAGCTGTTGGCGACGAGCCGCGTCTACCGGACCGAGCCGATGTACGTCGTCGACCAGCCGTCGTTCCTGAACGCCGCGGTGCTGCTGCGGACGGACCTGGGGCCCCTACCGATGCTTCAGGAGCTGAAAGCGATCGAAAGCGAGATCGGCCGCCGCCAGAGCAACCGGTACGGCCCGCGCGAGATCGACCTGGACCTGATCTCCTTCGGCAGCCTGAAATACCGCTACCGGAGCGACGGCCGGGAGGTGCTGCAGGTGCCCCATCCCCGCATCCCCGAGCGCCGCTTCGTCCTTGCCCCCCTCTACGACGTTGCCCCCGACTACCGGCCTCCGGGCATGCCGAGCGTCCGTTCGATGCTCGATCAAACCAACGACCAGGCTGGAAGCGTCCTAGAGGTCGGCGATGCCTTTCTTTAGGTACAGCGTGCAGGACCCGCGCGGAAGCGTCCTGGAGGGGACCGTGTCGGCGAAGACCGCCGACGAAGCCTCCTTCACGCTCTCCCAGCGCGGCTTGCGCGTGCTCGAGATCTACGACGTCCGGCAGCAGAAGCCGGTGCCGCAGGTTCGCGTCGCCGCGCCGGCCTCTCGAGCCCAGGCGGCTCCACCCGTCGCCGTTGCCGCTTCGAGCCCTTCCACCGTTCGAACCCGGTCCGGATCCAACCGCGCGCTCTTCCTCCTGTTCAGCCAGCTCGCCTCGATGCTCCGTTCCGGCGTGAACCCCCACACCGGCCTGACGAGCCTGGCGAACAACATGAGGCACCCGGGCTACAAGAGGTCGCTGGAGGAAGCCGCACGGGTCGCGGCGGGCGGCGGCACCCTCAGCTCCGTATTCGAACGGTATCCGTACCTCTATCCGCCGGACGTGGTGGGGACGGTGCGGTGCGGCGAGTTGGGCGGATTCCTGCCGGAAGCCTGCATGGCCGTTTCGACCCAAAAGGAAGCGGCGCATCGGCTGTCGTTCCGGCTCAAGATCTACAGCACCATGGCGCTCGGGATGATCGCGATCTTCCCGATCTCGCTCGCGATCGTGCGAGGGTCGCTGGCGACGATCAAGCGCCAGGACGAGGCTGGAGGCTCCCTCCCGAGGGTTGGGACCCTTGTCGAGGAACTGGGCAAGAGCATCCCCCAGATGATTCCTCCGACCCTTCTGGCGGGGTTGGTCCTCCTGCTGCTCTATCTCGGATGGCACACGCTGCCGATGCGCAAGGCCAGGCACGGACTGGCGCTCTACCTGCCGGTTTTCGGCGGGCGGGCACGGTCCGAAGCGTTGGCGAGGTTCGCCTGGGCGATGCAGCGGCTCAGCCGCGCGGGGCTGCCTCCCTACCAGGTTTTCCGGCATGCCGCGGAGACGATCCCGAACGTGGTCCTCCGGGACCGGCTCATCCAGCAGGCGGACGGGATGAAGGAGCAGGAGAAGCTGAGCGACGGTCTTCGGCGGGCCAATGTTTTCCCGGAGGAGCACGAGATGATCGTCGCCAACGGCGAACTGGTCGGCGACGTGCCGGGAGCGCTGGCGACGATCGCGTCGGCGCAAGAGGCGGAGCTCCAGGGCAGGGAGGGCACGATGTTCCACCGGTTCGCCTTTCTCCTGTATCCGGTCCTCGGGCTCCTCGTGATCGTCTTGACCTATACGCTTTACAAAACCTTCTACGAGGGGCTTCAGAGCACGATTCTGGGCGAATAAAATATGCCGACCTTCGAGTATCAGGCGATTGGGGCTGACGGGAACACCGTCAACGGGTTGACGATCGGAGCTTCGCTCGACCAGGCGCTCGCCGAGTTGTCGGACAAGGGGATGCAGGTCGTGCGCATCGGAGTGGCGAACAACCCGCACGACCCGCTCGCGCCGACGCCGATCCTGGCGACGCCCGAACCGATCATGCGAGAAGCTCCCTCCCCGAGCCAGGCGCCCGAATACCTGTACGAGGCTCCGAGCCCGATCGCATCGTCCCGGGAGGATGCGCGGATCCTTCAGCAGCGCAACTATCTTCAGACGAGCGTCCTCGGACCGATCTTCGGAAGGGTGCCGCTCGCCAAGCTGCTCTTCTTCTTCCGCCAGCTGGCGACGATGCTGAACGCGGGGGTGCCGTTCGTCCAGTGCCTCGATACGCTCTCCCGCCAGGCGCGGGACGCGAAGCTGCAGAAAGTGATCCTCGAGATGCGGGACCACGTGGCGGCGGGCCGGCCCATGTCGATGGGGATGCAGCGCTATCCGGAGGTGTTCACCCCGGTCATGCTGAGCCTGACCCGAGCCGGCGAAACGAGCGGCCAGCTCGACACGGCGCTGAGAACAGTCGCCGACTATATCGAGCGCGAGATCGAGCTGAGAAACCTGTACCGGCGGGTGACGTTCTATCCGAAGCTGCTGGTGGTGTTCAGCGTCTTCATCATCCTGGGGACGAACGCGATCATCGGCTCGCTCGCCCCCAGCGGCCAACGGCTGTCTTCCCCGCTGACGACCTGGACCACCTGGATCTGGCTCGGACCGCTCCTTCTCGGGATCTTTCTGTTCCTCAGGGTGGGGCTCGCCAACTTCCGGATCAAATACATCTGGGATATGGCGATTCTGCAGATCCCGTACCTGGGGCACACACTGAAGCAGCTTTCGATGGCGAAGTTCGGGCGGGCATTCGGAGCGCTCTACCACGGCGGGGTCCCGATCCAGCAGGCGCTGCTGATGTCGGCCGACGCCTGCGGGAACGAGTACCTGCGGTCGAGGATCTACCCCGCCGAGCAAGGCCTGAAGGAGGGGGGCGGCGTGGCGGCGTCCTTCCGGCACACGGGCGCCTTCACCGATATCGTGATGGACATGGTTTCGACCGGGGAGACCACCGGGAACCTCGACCAGATGCTCGGGAAGGTGTCGGAATACTACGAGGACGAGGCGGAAACCAGGTCGAAGCAGTTCGGGCAGGTGATCGGCGTTGTCGTGTATCTGATGGTGGCGGGCTATATCCTGTATATCGTGCTAACCTTCTATACCGGCTACTTCGGCGGCATGATGAAGGCCGGCGAGTAGATCCGGATGCCTCCCACCCACTACGAAACGCTTGGAGTCAAGCCGAACGCGACGTCGCAGGAGATCCGTTCGGCGTACCGGAAGCTCGTCCTGAAGCACCACCCGGACCGCTCCTCGGATCCGGCCTCGAAAGCGATCTTCCTCCGCGCCACCGAGGCGTACGGGGTGCTCAACGACGACGAGCGAAGGAAGCTGTACGACCAGGAGCTTCAGATCGCGGCGCAGAGGCGGAAGGCGGCCCAGGCTCCGCCGAGCGCCAAGCGCACGACGACGCAGCGGCAGCCGCCGCCCAGGGTGTCGCCGCTCTCGGTCGAGCTTTCGCGGCTGACGCTCCTCTACAACCGCGGGCAGTACTCGGAAGCGGAGAAGGTGGCGCACCAGATATTGCGGCAGGACCCGCGCCAGGCGATGCCCTACGCCGTGCTCGGAGACCTGGCGCGGTCTCGGAAGAACCTCGACGAGGCGCAGCGGATGTACGCCTACGCCGCCCAGATGGATCCTCGAAACCCCGTCTACCAGCGCCGGTACGAGCAGCTTCTCTCGAGCACGCACATCAACGCCACCGGAAAGAAGGCGAAGCTCGAGGCCGACCATCCGGTGCCCACCATGCCGGCGCTCGCGGCGGGGATCACGATCGCGGGCTCCATGTACCTGGCGATGAGTTCGGAAGCCTCGGTCCTGGGCGCCTTCGGGCTGGTGGCCTCGTGGACGCTCGGCCTGCTCGTGCTCCTCTTCCTTTGCGGCGTGATCACCGGCGCCTGCCTATCGATCGGCAACTACCTCGACCGGTTCGAGGCGGCCACCACCACGGCGACGGGGCGTTCGGGTCCCACGGTCGTGCTGGGCTTGGTCGCCATCGTCAACTTCTGGGCGGCGGCTTTGATCTACATCCTGATCGGGCTCGTGCAGCGGGCGTTCAACTACTCGACCACCCGGCTGGTCGGTTCGACGGCTCTCGTGGTCGTGATCCTGGCGGCCGGGGCCTCGATGGACGATGCGATCGATCCCATGCAGGTGCTGCTGTGGGGCGGAAACCTCACGTATCTGGGCGCTTTGGTCGGATGGTTGGTGGCGGACGCATTCCGCGGCGGATAACCGGAGCCGTCTTCGGCGTAGAATCAGGGTTCCATGCTGATGCGACCGGATCCTCAAGGCCACTTTGGCGCTTACGGCGGACGTTTCGTCCCCGAGACCCTGATGCCCGCTCTGGAGGAGCTTTCGAGCGAGTTCGACGCCGCGTGGGCAGACGAAGGCTTCCGGTCGGAGTATGCACGCCTGCTGAGGGAATACGTCGGCCGGCCGTCTCCGCTGACCGAGGCGCGGCGACTGAGCGACGAACTGGGCATCCACGTCGCGGTGAAGCGGGAAGACCTGAACCATACGGGGGCCCACAAGATCAACAACGCCCTCGCCCAGGCGCTCCTCGCCCTGCGGATGGGCAAGCGCCGGATCATCGCCGAGACCGGGGCCGGCCAGCACGGGGTAGCGACGGCCACGGTGTGCGCGCTGTTCGGGCTCCAGTGCGAGGTCTACATGGGCGAAGAGGACACGCACCGCCAGGAGCTGAACGTCTTCCGCATGAAGCTGCTGGGCGCTCGGGTCCACCCGGTCTCCAGCGGCACGAAGACGCTGAAGGACGCGATGAACGAGGCGATGCGGGACTGGGTGACGAACGTTCGTGACACCCACTACATCATCGGATCGGCCGCCGGGCCCCACCCCTACCCGTACATGGTCCGGGAGTTCCAGCGGGTGATCGGCGATGAAACCCGGGAGCAGTACCTGGAGCGCTACGGGCGGCTCCCGGATGCGGGAATCGCCTGCGTGGGCGGGGGAAGCAACGCGATCGGGTTCTTCACCGCTTTCCTGCCGGATCCCGAGGTGCGGCTGGTGGGGGTCGAGGCGGGGGGCCTGGGAATCGACACCGGCAGGCACGCCGCGCCCCTGACCGCCGGCTCCCCGGGAGTCCTGCATGGGAGCTACAGCTATCTGATGCAGGACGAGGACGGCCAGGTGATCGGCACGCACAGCATCAGCGCGGGCCTCGACTATCCAGGGGTAGGGGCGGAGCACAGCCAGCTGAAGGACCTCGGGAGAGTGGAGTATCTGGCGGTGACCGACGACGAGGCGCTCGAGGCGTTCCAATGGGTGGCGCGGAGCGAGGGGATTATCCCCGCCTTCGAGAGCGCGCACGCGTTCGCTCCGCTTCGGGACCGATCCCTCTTCCCCGCCGGGAGCCGGGTGGTCGTGAACATGTCCGGCAGGGGGGACAAGGACATGGTCCAGGCCGCCCAGATGCTCCGACTCTGACCGCAGGAAGCCGGTATCCTTGCCGGCATGACCAACGACCCGCGCGACGAGGGGCGGTTCCCGGAGCCGCCGTCCGATGAGGACATCGCGGCTAGGCTGCGGAAAGTGCGCGAAGAGCTCTCCTCGATGGAGCTGCCCGATCTTCCGGAAGAGGAACTCGAGTCGCGCGAAAGGGAGATCGAAAGCCGCATCGACCGCAAAGAAGAACTTCCCGAGGTTCCGGAGTGGGAGTTCAAGCGGCCAAAGATCCCCGGCCAACCGAGCGACGACGGAGGGAGCCATCGCGGCATGGCGATCGGCCTGTCAGCAGGCTATACGCTCATGGGGCCGCCGATCGCCGGATGGTTCATCGGCATGCTGATCGACCGAAGCGTCGGCGGGAACAGCTATCAGATGTACGGCACGCTGATCGGCGCCGTCCTCGGGCTCATCGGCGCCGTTTTCATTCTGCAGAGGCTCAACGACAGGGACCTTCGTTGAAGTTCGTCAAGAAGACGTGGGGTTTCGAAGCGGGCATCGTCCTTCTTGCGGTCTTCTTGGCCTGGACGTTCGGAGGGGGTCTGGCCGCGCGGGGGCTGACGCTGGGAGTGGCGACGGTCGGTTTCAGCGTCCTCGCCTCCTGGGGGATGATCCGCCTGCTCCGATACTCCGAGCCGACGAGCCAGAGCGGAGCCAAGACCGCCATCCTGCTCTTTCTCCTGAAGGCCCCGATCCTCGGTGCCGGAGTTGTATACGCGAATAGTCTCGGAACGTTAGCCATGAACTGGTTCTTGGCAGGGGTCGGTTTGGTATACTGCGACCTCGTGTTCAGGGTGTCGTTGGACGCCCGACGGCAGGACCCGGGTACATGAATCTTCTATTGACTGGCGCTCCCTCTCTGATTGCGGCTGCGGGAGGCGGCGAAGGCCACGGCATCGGCTTCCGCATCTTCATCTATAGCGGAATCGTGCTGGCGACCATGCTGGTCGTTCTCGCCGCGGCCCGTTCCGGGCTTGGGCAGAGAGTGTTCAAGAACCCGATCACGCAAGCCGGCGAGCAGCTCTACCTGTTCATCGAGAACCTCTGCATCGGCGTCATCGGTCCGCACGGGCGCAAGTACATCCCCTTCATCTTCGGGATCTGGCTCTACATCTTTCTTTCCAACCTGCTGGGGCTGGTGCTTCCGTTCACGCCGACGGCCGACTTCAGCCTGAACCTGGGCATCTCGATCATCACGATCCTCTACGTGCAGTGGGAGGGGATCCGGGCGAACGGCGTTCTCGGACACTTCCGCCACTTCGCCGGCCCCAAGCTTGGCGGCATCCTCGTTCTCGTCTCGCTGCTGATCTTCGGCATCGAGATCATCTCGGAAACGATGAAGATGCTCTCGCTCTCGCTGCGGCTCTTCGCGAACATCGAGGGCGGGCACATCGTGAAGGAAGGGCTCGACCACATCATGCCCCTTCCCGGGGTCGACGGCGCCTACTTCCCCCTGAGCGCGATCATCCTGCCCATCAAGTTCCTCGCTGCCATCATCCAGGCCCTGGTCTGGAGCCTCCTCACCTGCGTTTATCTCAGCCTGGTCACGCACCACGAGCACGAGCACTCGAACAACCAGGAAGAGCACCAAGGCGAGTATGGGCACCACGAGCCGCACCTGGCGACGACGCCCGCCTAACGTTTTATATCGGCAAGCACACAGCAAAACCTCTGGAGACCATCAACCAAATGGAAGTTAATCAGATCGCAATCGGAATTGGCGTCGGAATGGGCGTCGCAGCATTGGGCGTCGGGATCGGACAGGGCCTGGCGGCGAGCGCCGGCCTCAGCGGCATGAGCCGACAGCCGGAAGCCGCCGGCCGCATCCAGACCGCGATGCTCATCGCTCTCGCGTTCATCGAGCTCGTTTTCCTGCTCACCTTCGTCGTCATGAACGGCCTTCAGGGCAAGGTCCCGGCCCCGGCGGCGAACGCGGGCACCGCGACTTCCATGGTCCAGCCGGCCGAGCGAACCGAAGTCGCCGCCATCGCCCACTAAACAACCCGATCCATGCATAACAAGCAAGCGCAGAGACTGAGACGAGGAGCCGTCGACGTGAAGACCCTGGTCATCGTCGTCCTCGGCCTGGTGCTGATCTACGTCGGCGCCTCCGTGCTGAGCCACGCCGAACTGGCGTTCATGGAACTGAACATCGGCAAGACCGTGACCAACATCGGCGTGATGTTGCTCGTGTTCCCGGTCATCAAGATGTTCTTCCTGGACCCGCTGGCGTCGGACATCAACAACCGGAACCGGGAGTTGGAGAGCACGTTCACCGAGGCTGAGAATCTGCGCTTGCAGATGCAGACGATGCGGAACGAGTACGAGACGCGCCTGCAGGAAACGGAGGCGCAAGCCCGCGAGCAGATCCAGGCTTCCATCCGCGAAGCCCAGCAGCTTCGCCAGAACCTGATGGCCGAAGCCGCCGAGCGGGCCGACGCCCTCGTGCTCGAAGCCCAGCAGAAGATCGAGCAGGAGCGCGACCGCATCATCGGCGACCTGCGGCTCCAGGTCGTCGACCTGACGCTCGCCGCCGCCCAGAAGGTGATCGGCGAGAACATGAACAACGAGCGAAACCGGCGCCTCGTCGGCGAATTCATCGACCAGGTCGAGGTGGCGCGCTAGCATGCACGACGCCAGAATCGCCCGGCGGTACGCCCAAGCCCTCTTCACGACCGCGCTCCGGTACGACGTCGTGAAAGCGGTGGAGGAGGACCTGGAGGCGATTTCGAGGCTGATCGAGACCGACAAGAGCTTCCGCGACTTCGTCATGGCTCCGTATACGAGCCGCGAAGAGAAGGCGAAGATCGCGGAGCGCGTCTTCAGCGACCGCGTCACGGCGCTGACGATGCAGGTTC
>DASWVS010000150.1:0-15393 GCA_036401135.1 Fimbriimonas sp. | reverse complement strand
ATGAGAGATCCCGCGCGTAGCGTGGGGGCGGGCCGGGCGGCTTTCGAGGGGGTCCGGAACGCGACCGGGCCCAAGCCTTGGACTTTGCGCCGCACTTTGAGCAGGTACTCCATGGAGTAGATGCTTAGGTCCATGGGCCGGAGCTTCTTCGGCTTGTTCGGATCCTGAAGATAGGCGAGGAGGACGGCGCCCTGCGGCGTGTCGAGAAGGTTCTGGGAGAACGCGCTCGAAGAGAACTGGGCCACCGCGTCGCGGCTGGCGTTCCACTCGGCGTCGCTCGCCGGGAAAACGGCGGGCTTTCTCGCGGCGAGGTTCAGCCCCTGGCCGGTCATTCGCATCACCCAGATCGGGTCGATCGTTTCGGGAGCGACCTTGCAGAACGGGAGATAGCGCCGAATCGTTTTGCCGTCGGCCGTCTTCGCTTCGACGTAGGCGGCGTAGGCGCCGGGCTTCTCAGGGGACTTCACCTCGTTGGCGTCGGCGTCGAACCACCGCACCACGAACGGGTCGGAGGAGACCAGAGGGTCGATGAGCGGCGCGTCGCGCCAAACGAGGCCCGGGAACGCGGTGCCGGTCAGGAGATAGCCGGGACCGCCCTGCTGGACGATCTCGCGGTCCCCGAGGTCGCGGGCGAGGCGCTTCCACTCGCGCGCCTTGAGCCCCTCCGCGTCGAACAGGCTGAGGTAGAAGCCCCACCCGCCGCTCGCGTTGTCGACCTTCACCAGCACCTTGTTCGTCCCCTTTACGGCGGGGACGGCGAAGCGGTCGCTCTCCGGTTCGGCTCCCCTCCCTGGGGTCCAGATGCGATGGACCAGTTGGCCGTTCACGAAGACCTTGGCCGCGTCGTCCGAGCCGAACAGAGCCTGGAGGGTCTGGTCCCGGTCGGACTCGAACGTCCCCAGCGCGTACGCCACCTTGTTGCCGGTATCGGACGTGTAGACGGCGGCGAAATCGACCATCGCTCCCGGCTCCACGGCCACCGACTTCGACATCGACGGATCGATTTTGGGGGCGCGGGACTCCTCGTCGAGAAAAGCTTGATCAAACCCGGCTCGTGTGACGCCTTCGGCGGTGGCGAGCGCCAGCGCTTCATTGGGGTAGGGCCCGACTACGGTCCACTGGGACGGGGCATAGTTCTTCGGAGCGGCCTGTCCGACGACGGCCGCCAGGCAGAGGCCTGCGACGCAAAGCATTAGGCTCATAGGTACACCCGGGGCACCCCGTTCGGGAGGGCCGCCAGTACCCACGCTACCCGGTTTGACGTCCCTGTTCGCCCTCGTAGCAATACGGGGATCGCGCTACCGGTCCACGGCGTTCAGCGCCGCGCTGACCCGGAGGGAGGGCTCGTTCATCGGAGAGCCGGCGAAGTCGCCCCGCAGCGCTTTCAGCGCGAACTTCTCCGGGTCGCGGTAGGACTCGGTCGTTGTTCGGCGCCATCGTGCCTTTGACTCGGGCGATGCGCGCTTGGTTCTACTGGCGCTTGAGGCCGGGGTTCGGACGGATCGCTTCATCGACCCCGTAGCCGCCCGTGTTGGTGTTGCCGCGGCCGCCGGACTCGCCGATGCCCGAGGTGTCGCCCGCGCCTGCGCCCGATTCCTGGCCTTCGACGCCGCTTCGTTCGTTGCCTTCCAGATCGTCGCCTGCCGACCGGTCGCGCTTGGGCGAGGAACCGGCGTGGGCGTCGCCCAAAGACTCGGTGCGCTGTCCGCCGTCCGAGTAGCCGGTATCGACCGGCCGATCGTCCGGGCTGTCCTTCTGGGTCTCGTCGCTCATGCCATTACGACCGAGCGCCGTTCGCCCAGGTTCTCACTCTTTGTCGTCGAGCCCGCTCTTCTCGAAGAGGCGGCGCAGCCTTTCTCTCTCGAGCCTCTCCTTCTCCCTCTGGCGCACTTCGTCGCGGAACCGTGCTTCCTTCTCGAGCTGCGCCTTCGACGGCTTGTAGACCTCGACCGGGCGCGAGTAGCTGAACCCGGGCAGCCGGTTCATGCCGAAGAGCCAGGCGAGGGCGAGGTGGGCAACGGCGAGGACGCCGATCAGGGGGCTCATCGTCCCATAGCCGAAGAACACGAGCACGACCGTCAGGATCGCGAGGATCCTTCCCGAGAGCGGGATGATGCCGTAGAGCCGGATGATCGAACCCGAGTTTCGCACGCCCCAGGCGACCGTCAGTCCGGACAACGGAAGGTGGGCGCCGTACAGGGTGACGGGACGGCCGAAGGCGAGGCTTCCCAGACCCAGAACCACCGCCGGGATCAGGATCATCGCCAGCCAGGCGAGGGCATACTTGCGCGGCCCGAGCTCCTGTTCGACGCTGGCGCCGACCCAATAGAGCCAGAGCAGGAGGAAGAGGAACCAGATCAGGCCGGTGCCGTCGCCGGTATGGGCGAGCGGATAGGTCAGCAGGGTCCAGGGCAGGAGGCGTTCCGGGATGAGCGCGAGGAGCCCGAAAGGCTGCCCGCTGGTGAACCAGGACAGCAAAAAGGCCGCGACCAGCGCCGCGATCACCCCGATCGTGATCGGTGCCCCCTGGCGCCTTGCCCAACTCCGTGCGTCATCCACAAATGCCATCGGTGTGCCCATTATGACTACGTATGCCCGGCGCCTTCGGGTGCGCCCTTTGGAGACTGGTTCCTCGCAGCCGGCAGGACCGTTGCGGCCGCTGAGGACGCCGAGGGCGCCGAGGGTGGGAGGGGAGTCGTGAGGCTCGGAGAGACACTGGGACGGGAGGATTTGAAGCTCGAGGGCAGATGCGGTAAACCGTCGGCGATGGCAGACCGTTTCCGACCCCGGCTTCATCCGACCCTCGCGCCCTGGATCAACGACCCGATCCCGTTCTTCTGGGAGGGGCGATACCATCTGTTCCTCCAGCACAACCCGACAGCGACCACGGGTGGGAACATGCACTGGGGGCACGTGTCCTCGGACAACCTGGCGGATTGGAACGCCCAGCCGACCGCGCTCGCGCCGGACCGCCCTTACGATCGGGAAGGCGTCTGGACGGGGAGCGTGATCGAGCACGACGGACGGTTCTACGCTTACTACACGAGCATCCCCACCTTCGAGCCGTTCACCCAGTGGCAGTCGTTCGCGGTGAGCGCGGACCTCATCGCGTGGGAGAAGCACCCTTGCAGCCCGGTGCTGTCCCAACCGCCGGAAGGGTTCGGACCCTGTTGGCGAGATCCCCTGGTGTGGCGGGAGGCGGCTTCCTGGAAGATGATCGTCGGATCCCAGCGGGAGGGGATCGGTGGTGCGGCCCTGCTGTACCAGAGCTTCGACCTGCGCAACTGGAGCTATCTCGGCGTGCTCGCAGAGTCGCCGAAAGAGCAGACGGGGATCGACTACGAGTGCCCGGACTTCTTCGAGATCGACGGGCAGTGGGTGCTGCTCTCCTCTCGGGAGGCGGTGCATTGGCAGGTCGGCGAATACGACGGCCGGCGGTTCTCGGCTCGGGCGTACGGGGTCTGCGACGGCCCGGAGTACTCGGAGGCGACGAAGGACGCGAGCCCCTTCTACGCGGCGAAAACGCTGGTGGACGCGAAAGGCCGGCGCCTGCTGTTCGGATGGCTCCGGGAGCGACGGTCGGAGGAGGAGCTGCGGCAGGCCGGCTGGAGCGGAGCCATCTCGTTCCCACGGGTGGTACGGGTCGAGAACGGGCGGCTGGCTTTCGCCTGGCCGGAAGAGTTGGAGAACCTCCGGCAGGAGCCGATGCCGGTCTCGGAGGCATGCCGGCTCCATCCTGACCGACCGGTCGAGATCGAAACGGAAGGAGCGACGGTCTCTCTCGCCCTCGACACCGACGAACATGTGCTCTCGGAAGGGGGCCGGCTGCGCCTGTTCTGCGACGGCTCGGTCATCGAGGCGATCGTCGAGGGACGGCCGACCAGTTTCCGAAGCTACACCGAGGAGCGGAGCCTGCGCGTTTCCGGCGGCGAGGCAATGGCTTGGAGCCTGGGATCTGCCTTATGCTAAGTTAGTCCCATGCTCGCAGCATTGGCGTTGCTATCGCTGTCGGTCCAGACGTCTTCCCTGGATACGGCGTACGTCCTGGGCGGCGTGATGAGGGCAGGGCGGCACCCGATCCCGAGCGACCCGGTCATCGAAGCGCTGGTCAAGGGGACCTGGCAACCGCCGACCGACTGGAGGCAAATCAAAGCCAACGCCGAAGGGTGGTTCGAGGACCGCACGCTGCGGAGCGCTTACGTGCACATTCCCGTCGAATGGAGTCGCGACGAGACGGTGCTGCTCGACGCGGCCGGACACACGATGGTCTACGTGAACGGCGTGCCGCGGGGCGGAGACCCGTACGGCTACGGCTATATGACGCTTCCGGTGCGGCTCCGGGCGGGGAGGAACAACCTGCTCTTCGTGTCGGGGCGCGGCCGAATCCGCGCAGCGATCAAGCCCATCTCGAAGCCGGTGGAGTTCGACGTTCGGGACCTGACGACGCCCGACCTTCTTCCCTCGGACAAGGGTTTGATGGATGCCGCGGTCGTGGTGCGGAACGCGGGGCCGGACCCCTTGAACGATCTCTGGATCGAGGCGATCGCTCCAGACGGCAAGGCGCGGAAAGAGCGGGTAGGGGCCCTATTGGGGGAGACGATCCGGAAGGCACCTTTCCGTTTTCCCGCGATCCGGGCGACGGGAGATACGGCCAGGCTGAAGCTTCGGCTGATCCGTCAGAGCAAAGTGCTGGACGAGCAGGAGATTCCGCTTCGGCTGCGCGGGGAGAAGCAGACCTACAAGCGCACGTTCGTGAGCGGGATCGACGGCAGCGTGCAGTACTACGTGGTGAACCCGGCGCAGAAGCCGAGCCGATCGAACCATCTGGTGCTGACGGTCCACGGGGCGTCGGTCGAGGCGACGAGCCAGGCGGACGCGTACGCGTCGAAGGACGACATCACCATCGTGGCAGCGACCAACCGCCGGCCTTACGGCTTCGACTGGGAGGACTGGGGGCGGATGGATGCGCTCGAGGTCCTGTCGATCGCGAAGAAGACGATCCCCCACAACCCCCATTCGGTGCACCTCACCGGCCACTCGATGGGCGGGCACGGAGCGTGGTACCTGGGGACGCTGTATCCGGACCTTTTCGCCAGCGTATCGCCCGCGGCGGGCTGGATCTCCTTCTGGAGCTACGGAGGCGGCTGGAACCCCGAGAATCCCACGCCCCCGGAAGCGCTCCTGAGGCGATCGATGAACGCGAGCGACGTCCTCGCGCGGCTCTCGAACACGCTTGCTCAAGGGGTGTACGTTCTCCACGGAGACGCGGACGAGAGCGTGCCGGTTTCCGAGGCGCGTCGGATGAGGGAGGAGCTGACGAAGCTGGAGCATCCAGACTTCGGCTACCACGAGGTGAAGGGCGGGAGCCACTGGTGGAGCAACGAGTCGGTGGACTGGCCGGGCATCTTCGACCTCGTGCGCCGCCGCCGGCTCGATCCCGATCCGGAGCAGATCGATTTCACGACGCCGAACCCGGCGGTCTCCTCGAAGGCATGGTGGGCGCAGGTCCTCCAGCAGCAGGTTCCGCTCGAACCGAGCCGGATCCAACTTGTTCGGAAACCGGGAATGGGGCAACTCGTCGAGATATCGGGATCAACCCAGAACGTTCGGGCACTGGAGTTGACCTTGCCGAAGCCCGTGATCGCGTCCCAAGTGACGCTGGACGGCCAGAAGATCGCGTTGCAGGGGTTCGGCGACCGGGCGCGCCAGGTTCGCCTGATTCGGAACGGCCTCTTGTGGACTTCCGCCAAGCCCGCATCCCGATGGGTGCCTGCTTTCCGCGCGTCCTACGAAGACGATCCGCCAGAGATCTTTGCGGGCGGGATTCCGGTGGAAAGGCCGGTCGCGCTGCCGACCCTACCGACCCTGAAGGACGCGTTCAACAACCGGATGGCGTTCGTCTTCGGAACCGGCGGCACTCCCGAAGAGAACGAATGGGCACGGAACAAGGCCCGATTCGACGCGGAGAGTTGGTACTACCGAGGGAATGGGAGCGTGGACGTGGTCCCGGACACCCTCGCCGCCCGGTATCCGCGGCGAAACCTGGTGCTTTACGGCAACTCCGCGACCAACAAGGCGTGGCGGAGCGTGGTTGCCGATCCGTTCCTGACGGTGAAGGATACGGCGAAGGTAGGCGACCGGGAGGCGCGTGGCAACATCGCGGTCGCGGCCGTCCTGCCGGGCCAAGGCCGGCCTCTCGTCGCGATCATCGGGGGGACCGGGATCGAAGGGATGCGGCGTACGGACCGGCTTCCGATCCTGGGAGCGGGGACGGGGTATCCAAGCTGGCTGCTCGTCGACGGCGAGGGCATCGTAGGCGCGGGATTCGGAATACGGTACGATCCGACGCAATCCGCCTGGAGGTAGTCGTTGGAGCTGATCTCGGAGTTCTTCTCGCCCGAGGCCTGGCAGGTTGTCTTACCGGTGTTCGGCCGGTTGCTCCTCGCCGCGTTCCTGGGGATGCTGATCGGGCTCGAGCGCGAGGCCCGCGGCCACGCGGCGGGTATCCGGACGCACATGCTGATCGTTTTCGGGGTGACGCTGATCTCCGAGGTCAGCCGCGCTTTCGGCGGGATCGATGAAAGCCGCATCGCCGCTCAGATCGTGACCGGCATCGGCTTCCTCGGCGCGGGCGCGATCCTGCGAACCGGGTTCGAGATCCGCGGCCTGACGACGGCGGCGAGCATGTGGGCGGCTTCCGGCGTCGGAATGGCAATCAGCGTCGGGGGGCCGTTCCTCATCGTCGCCGTCCTCTCCACGTTGCTGATCCTGACGACGCTCGCCGTCGTCAGCAAGCTCGAGCGGCGGCTCTACCCTCGCACCCACCCACGCGAGCTGAGCGTGCAGCTGATGGACCGTGCGCACGCGGCCGGGTTGATCCGGGCCCTGAACGTCGCCGAGATCAATGTGAAATCGGTGCGCGTTCTGAGCGAAGACCCGCTGCAGATGTCGCTGATCCTCGCCGGCCCGCACGATCGAGCGATGCAGGTCGCCTCGAGCGTCGAGGGGATCGAAGACACGCATTGGGCGGAAGGCTGAGTCGTGGGTGACGCCGGTCGGCGGCGTCAGTCTTATGGCGAAGATTGGTCTCTAGCGCTATCGATCGTCTGGGACCACGCCTCGACGATTGCAGGCCAGGCGGAGCGGCGGGCATGCTCGCGAACCCGGGCGTGGATCGCCTCCACCTCGTCCCCATCCCTCAGGGCGGCGAGCGCGGCGGCGGGCCGGCCGGGATCGACGGCCAGGTACGGACCTTGATCGGAACCGGGGGAGGGCACGATCGGCAGCAACCCGTGTGCGCACGCGGCGGCGAACACCCCGCTCTTCGCGACGCGCCGCTGCTCCGTGGCGATCAGCGCCAGGCCGCATGATGCGAGCGCACAGGAGGCCTCGCGGTTGGAGGCGTCGGCCACGCGCTCGACCTTGTCGCAGAGACGCGCCGGGATCGGTTCCTCGTTGCGGCCTGACGAGCCGATCAGTACCAGGCGGCCGAGGAGGCCTTCCTCGTCAAATCGGCGGATCAGCTTGGCGTGGGTCTTCAGCGCCAGGCGTCTCGTCTCGGCGGATCCGAAGACGGCGATCCGCGCAGGTTCGGCGGACCGGTACCCTTCGCTGCGCCCGCAGACCGCGATATTGGATCCCACGGGGACGACGCGAGGCGCATCGGCGAGCCCCCCGTAGACACGGAGCTGCTTCGCGTAGAGGTCGTTGCTCGTGAGGGAGGCGTCGGACAGCCCCCCGACCCGGCGCAGGATGCGGATGGAGGCGGGTGCCAGCCAGAAGGCGGTGCGCCACGGGGGAGCGAACGCGAAGAGTTCGTGGAAGAAGACGACGAGGCGGCCTCCGGTGCGTCCTTTCCATTCCTCGAGGGCCTCGGGGAGCCAGTCGGGGACTCCCTTGGGATGGTAGGCGTGGGGAACGTAATGGAGCGCCACCACCGCGGATCCGGCCTCTTGGAGGGCGCGGCCCAGGCTCCCGGCGTCGGGCAGGAACGGGTGGAAGCGCACGCCGGGCCATGCGGCCTCCGCCCCCGAGCCGGGCTGCAGCGCCGCCACCTGCCACTCGCACGACGGGTCCGCACGTTGCAGGTGCAGCATCCGGGCGTAATCCCCAAGGCCATTGAAGGTGGGAGGGGTGGCGGGGACGATGTGGGTGATCCTGCTCACCAGGGTTGATCCTCGTCGGTGGGTCTGCGCACAAGCGCGCCGAGACCGCTTCGGACGAGGCCGAAGCCCCACCTCAGGCTCGACACCCTGCGATGTGCCGGGAATCGGGCGATGGTCAGAATCCCCACCTTGAGATCGCGGAACGGCAGGTGCCTTCGCATGTAGTAGGCCCTCGCATGCTCCAAAACCCTTGCTTCGCGCTCGTCTCGGCCCTGCATGGCAAGCCACTTCTCAAGGAACCTCTCGCCGCCTCCCCTCTCCTGCCCCACGCTGGTCATCGATCCCTCGCGCACTCGATACACATAGAGGACCTCGGGGAGATAATGAACTCGCCCGAGCAGGCTCATCTGGCAGAAAAGGTCGCAGTCCTCGTGGGAAGGAAGCGAGGGATCGTAGCCGGCCGTTTTCCAAAAGGCGGCGGCGCGATGCAGCGCGTAGGGCCCTTGGCCGGTGACGCAGAAGAAGGCGACAAAAGGCGTATCGGCTTCTTTTGGCTTCAGTTGGCGAGGCATCCACCGTCCGGGCACCCAACGGCTTCGATGCCCGCGTCCGAGCGACCCGCCCATCGAATCGATCTTGCGGAAGCCCACCCCGACGGTGACGACGTCCGGGTGCCGGTCGAGGTAGAGACTTGCCCGCTTGAGCGCGTGCTCTTCGAGCAGGTCGTCGCTGTCCAGGAACCAGTAGTACCGGGAGGATCGGGCCGCCCGTGCCGCTCCGGCGTTGCGGGCTGCCGACTGGCCCCGATTCTCCTGGCGAAGGACGATGAATCGCGCGTCCCGCTGCCGGTACTCCTCGGCGATCGAGTACGTCGCATCCCGGCTGCCGTCGTCGACGACGATGCACTCCCATGCGTCGATGGACTGGGACAGCACGCTCTCCAGGCAATCCCGGAGATAGGCTTGCGCCTCGTAGGCGGCAACGATCACGGAAACGATCGGCATCCGGCTCTCGTGCATCTCGTGCGCTCGGGTTCTCTCGGTTTCGAACGGCATCGGCATCAAGCCCTCCGAACCAGCCGGCCGATGGTCGAGGCGATCTTCATCTCCTTCCTTTTCCTTTGGATCTCACGTGGGTTCAAGACCTGGATCGGGCCTGAACAATGCGCGAGCCATCCTTTGTCGGCAAGCGTCGGAGGCACGCCGCGGAGCGCGCTCCGGATGAAGCCCTTCCGCCAGGGCTTTTCTGCGCCCGCGGCATGGGACATGGTGAACCCCCCTCCCACGAAGTCCATCCCTTCGGGGCCTATCCGGGAAATGCGCCCCACGTAGATTGACCCCATTACGTTCAGCGCGTCCTGGTCCGTCATATGGAACGGCTGGGAACGGTCTCCGGGAGCGAATCGATCGAGCGGAACCTCGTCCTCCAACGAGTCGAGCAGGCTCCGGTACTGTTCGATGAAGGCGCGTTCGCTTCGAGGCACGCCGATGAACCCGCTGTTCAGCGCTCCCCTCACCTCGCGCACCTTGCTCAAGCCTCTCCCAGCCGCCCACGCGAGCCATTGCAGGCGTAGCGGATGGTCCTCGGGCATGTTCGCCATCACAGCCTCCTCGCACAGCCCCACGCCGAACCCGGCCCACTCCTCGAAGAACGACCACCGGCACTTGACGACGATGTCCGGATCGAAGTAGAAGACGGCGTCCGCCTCATGGCGATCCCAGGCGTCCAGCATGAAATGCGGCTTGAGGTTCGCCAAGTGCCATCCCGGAGGGATCGGGATGAGCTCGATCTCGAGACCTTCTGCCGGTTGAAGGATCGAGGGGCTGTCCGTTTGCCCTGCCGGGCAAGCCCATCCGGCCAACGCTCCCCGGTAGCCGGCGACGATCCTGCCCCTGAACCCGTTGGCGTAAAGCGAGTTCGCCAGGGCGCCGAGACCCAGTGCATAGTCGCCCTCGAAGAGCGTCGTGATCGTCGACCCGCCGCGCTCAGATTTCATCCGGCGCTCCCTACCGGCGAACGGTCCGTCGTTCGAAGAGAAGAGCTTCCGTGATCCACCATGGTCGCGTGCAAGTGGGCGAAAAACCGGTCGAGTTTCAGATGTTCGGCGAACGCCTGCCTGCACTCTCTCTGGCGTCGAAGGAACTCCTGCGGCCCCATCTGAAGGTGAGATTCGGAGATGATCGCGCCCATCCGGCACCATTGCCTCCGGTCGATCCGGATCACGAGCGAGTCCCAATCGATCGCGTCGGCTCGCGGGAGAGCGGTATCCGTGTCCAGCAGAACCGGGATGCGACCGAGCGACATCGCCTCGAACAGGCGCAACGAGCAATTGGCGATCCCCCTCACACATAGGGCGTAGTCGCTCGCCAGCAGGTTGTCGACGTACTCCCGCCGCCGCTTCGCCGTGACCTCCAGCACGCCCCACCGGTTGAATGCGAACTCCCTTCGAACGGTGATCTGGGACGATATGCGGCCGGAGCAACGAAGGGCCAGGATCGCGGCCGCCCTCGGAGCCTGGTTTCGGCCTCTCTCCGGGTTCAGCACGAACAGGCCCAATTTGATCCAGTCCTTGAGCCTCGCCGATCCGAGCGGAGGAGCGTGGCCGACGAAGCCGACCGACGGCTTCTCGCGATAGGCCCGCGGCTCAGGCTCGATGCCCGATTCCTCGCACATGTCCCGAACCACCATCGGGTCGACGATCTCGCGCTCATGGACGGACGACCGGTCGACGGAGAAGCGGACGACATGCACATGGGGAGGCCAGTCGATCCTCTCGTCCTGGTCGCCGGAGAAGAAGACGAGGAGCGGCTTCCCTGCGCGGGCGGATCGCTCGATCGCTTCTCGAACCTTCGAGCGCTTGGCTTTCGAATGATAGGTCTGCGAGAAGGCGAAGGGCAGCACGGCGTAGTCGCAGGACTCGATCCGCGGAGTCGTCGTGAAGAGGCGCGGCGCGTCCTCCCAGGCCTTGAACACCCCCGCGAGGACCGATGCGCGATCGATGAAGCAGTTTCTACCGAGCGCCGGCGCGACATAGGGAACCAGTTCGTGGTCTTCGAGGCGGTTTCCGTCGAAGGCGAACACCCGGACCCTCGGGCTCATCATGCCTTCCCGGGCCCCCTCAAGATGGCCAGCGCAAGGTCCGGGTTTCGTGCGAGCACGCCCAGCACCGATCGAAAGCCGCCCGCCCTTGCCTGTCGCGCCAGGAACGCTCGGTAGCTGCGGGCGCGGAACCGCATCGTCCGGGCGGCCGTGCGCCAGTCACGGAGCCGTCCCCGGGCCGAGCGGTGCCTCCGCAGCACCTGCCTTTCCGTCTGCCACATTCGCTCCACCTGCTTGCTCATGCTGCCGGGAACATCGCGGTAGACGGCGACGATACGGGGATCGGTGTGGATCCGGGCTCCAGCGGCCGCGCATCTCAGCCACATGTCCCAGTCTTCGCAGCTGCGCAGGCTCGGGTCGAAGAGGCCCACGCGGGCCAGGAACGAGCGTCGGACGATCCACGTATTTGGCGGTCCGTCGTTGCCGGCGATCAAACGGCCGAACGGGTCCGCGCCCAGTTCGGCGCCCCCGAAGGATGCGACGACGTTCCCTTCGAGGTCGACGACGTCGACACGGCCGTGGAGGATATCGGCGCCCGGAACTTCGGCGAGCGCCGAGGCCGCGCGCTCGAGATAGTCCGGGCGGAGCGCATCGTCGCTGTCCAGGAACACCAGGTAATCCCCGGTCGCCGCCAAAATGCCCGCGTTTCGGGCTGCGGAAAGCCCGGCGTTGGCCTGGCGGATCAGGCTGATGCGGCCGCCATAGCGCGACGCGACTTCCGCGGTCGCATCCGTCGAACCGTCGTCGACCACGATCACCTGGGGAGCCGGCGACTGTGCAAGAGCCGAATCCACCGCTTCCGGCAGCCAGTGCGCCTGGTTGTAACAAGGGATGACGACGGTGAAGGTGGGGTTCACCTCCCGGCCCCCCGTCCCCGTCCCGGCCCGCCCTGGATGTTTCGCAGAAAGCGGAAATGGGCGTCCTGCGATCGTCGAACGATGTCGAACGAGATCTCCAGAAGGCCTTCCCTCAGATCGGGCGCCCTTCGATACAGGTCCACTGCGGATTCGGCGATCGAGGTCTCCGCGCCCGGTTGCGACAGGTCGGTCCAACGGCAACCCTCGGGGTACAACGCGGCCAGGCCCTCGAACTTGCCCGCATAGTAGGCCGACTTGACGAGCCCGATCGCCGGGACCCCTTGGCCGAGGGCGAACACGGCGGCGTGGTAGCTTCCCGTCACCACCACCCGGCACCGCGAGGCCAGGGCAATCGCCTCGGACGGCGTCCTGGCGGGGCAGGGCGTCGACACGGGCACCCCCAGCGCCGCCCAGCTGTCGCCCCAATCATCGCTGGGCTCGAGGCTGATCGGGATCACCAACGGCTCGGCGCCGGTACGGCGAAGAATCCGCTGCACGGCCTCCCCGATCATCGCCCCGTCGTCTTCCATCCCGGAGTAGTCGGCGCGTCGGAGGTTGAATCCCACGGCGGAGCCCATCGCCCCCGGCCGGGCGGCAAACGCAAGCTCGGTGGCATCGTCTCCCGTCACCAGCGCCCTCTCCCGGCGAACCCCGATCCTACGGGCGACGTCGGGGCTTGCCAGGGGCTCCCGCAGCGAGAGCAGTTCGAGGTTGCGCATGCCGCCTTTCGCCTGCGACACAAGCCTCGGATCGGTCAGCGGCCCCAAACCCTGCCCGAACATCGCCGTCGGTTTCCCCTGAGCCTGGGCCCTCCGCATCGCCCCGCAGACCTGGGAGACCATCGCGGGAAACGCGTCCGTGACGAAGCCCCCTCCCGAAGCGACGACCGCGTCCGCTTGGTCCATCGCCCGCTCCGCCTCTTCGTAGGCCGAATACCAGGCTCCCGGCCGGAGGGACCGCTTGAGCCGCACCAGACGGCCTGCGACACCGGGCACGCCGAGAAGCCCGCCCTCCACCGCACGGCCAAGCCTCAGGCCGAGGCGCGAACC
The DNA here is from genome assembly GCA_036401135.1 of Fimbriimonas sp. GTDB lineage: Bacteria > Armatimonadota > Fimbriimonadia > Fimbriimonadales > Fimbriimonadaceae > Fimbriimonas. The sequence goes on along the minus strand of DASWVS010000150.1, from coordinate 2,283 downwards.
CACATAGCCGGAGGCAAGCAGCAGGCCCATGTCGTTTGTGCGGAACCGCCGGGTATCTGGGAGGCACGCCTCCAAAGGCGCCGATTCGTTCGCCACCACGCTGATCCGCGCGTCGGGAATGTGCCGGCGGATGCGCGACACGCAGACCTGAAGCATCGCCCAGTCGCCGAGGTTCGTCAACGCATGGCCGCTTTGTTCCACGAGGAAGTTCATCTACTCCAGGGAACCTCCGGCGCGTAAAGATCTCAGTCGTGTCCGAACCGCCGCCCGAATTCGCACTTCGTTCACGAGCGCCCGACCCGGTGTCACGGACGACACCCCGCGCGCGACGATCTTCTTCAGCTTCGCCCGCCAGGGACGGTCGATCCGGTGCTCCTCGCAGAACTCGAGGATCTCGCGAAGGTGAACGAGGTCGTACGGCGACTGGGGGCGGGCGCTTCGCAGGTCGCTTAGGTCGGGCGCGGCGTCGAACGGAACCTTGTCCAGAAGGCCGAAGACGTCCAGGGCGAGCGCCGTCCTCAGGCACTTGACGCACTTTCCGCAGTTCCCCCGGGTTTCGGAATCCGACCAGCAAACCCGAAGGTGCGCCAGACTTTCGGGCCATGCAGCGAGATCTCTGATTTTCTCGATCCTCGGCGTCTCATAACCGTCCACGTGCACATGGAGGTTCGCATGGCTCAGCATTCGGTCGCTGATCGGGTTGGATCCCCAGACCGTGACAAAGTCCCGGTACGTGCCCGAACTGCCGATGAGCACTCCGCGGACCCCGCCGTTCAAGCAGGCGAGGCATCCGACGAGCGAACTCAGGTGGGAATGCTCCCACGTCGTGGGGAATTGCCGGAAGTTCGTGCGGACTGGAACGACGTCCAGGCCGAGGCTGGAGAGCTGGAGCCGGATCGATGCGAGAACCGGATCGAACCGATCGGGGCGATCGATTGGAACGTCGAACCCGTGGACGGCCGCGGCGAACCGGATCTTTTTCGAGCGCTGCCCGAGAAGGCCGCACCGGTTGCGCCAAACCGCATGGCAGGCATCGACCCCTCCCGAAAAGGCGGCGACATAGCCGTCTTCGTATGGCCCCAGACGAACCTCCTCGTCCGCAACCACCTGGAGCGGCCGGTACCGGTTCCCGGCGACCGTGCTCCAGAACGCGCTGTACTCTTCCGCGCTTGCCGCCAAGCCCTCGGAGATCCTCCCCTCCACCCGAACGGAGCCCGCAGCGCCCATCGCATCGTGGAGGGTGGCGTAGACGAAAGGGTCCTGGAGGTCGGTAGCAAGGTCGGCGTATTCCTCCGGGAGTTGGAACCACAGCCTCTCGTTCCCCCGGACCGGGTGCCGAACGGAAGCGGACAGCGTCACCCAGCCATCCTCGACATACGGATCGGAAGGGGCAATGACGTAGTCGCTCATGTCGAAGCCGCCAATACCCGGGGTTGAACCGACCAAACGTGCGGAACGACCACAAGGCTATAGCTCGGGTCGGGATGAATACCCGTGGTGAAAAAGTCGACGGAATCGACGTTGAAGGCGAGGATGTTGCTCAGGTGATCGAGCGTCTGGCCGTTGCGGTCGGTGACGGACACGGCAACGCGGTATCGGCCGACGTTGCAGGGAAATGAGGGGATTTCGCACCGTATCGATCCCGTCGCGCTTCTCAGAGCGAGCGGCGTGCCCGTGTGCCAATTCGATACCGAAGCGACGCCGACGCCGTAGCTGTTGAAGACGGTCATCGTGAACATCACCTCCCCCACCTCCTCCCGGCACCGATAGCCGTATTCGAAGGCGACGTCGCGACCGGCGACGAGTGTGCTCGTCTCGATGCCGCCGCTGAGGATTTTCGCTTCCACAAGGCGCAAGGCGCCCGTGCCCATTCGGTCGGTCATGGCGGTGTCGAGCCTCTCGGGGGCATTCTGAAGGCCCTCCAGGTACTGGGAGCAGATGTCCCCGGGGTTCGAGAACGCCACGATTCTCCCGCCACGCATCAGCAGCGCGGACCGGCACAGAGCCCGCACCGCCGCCATGTTGTGGCTGACGAAGAGCACGGTCCTGCCTTCCTGGCGACTCACGTCCTCCATCTTGCCGAGGCACTTCTGCTGGAACTGGGCGTCGCCCACCGCGAGGACCTCGTCGACGATCAGGATCTCGGGGTTCAGGTGCGCCGCCACCGCGAAGGCAAGGCGCACGTACATGCCCGAGCTGTAGCGCTTCACCGGCGTGTCCAGGAACCTCTCCACCTCGGCGAAGTCCACGATCGCGTCGAACTTCCGCTTGGTCTCGGCCTCG
>DASWVS010000149.1:0-10557 GCA_036401135.1 Fimbriimonas sp. | reverse complement strand
ACGTGTGCCCTGCCGACGCGGTGGTACGGCTGCCCGCGGACGAGCCTTACTTCGCGAAGAGGCCCAAGACATGATCCGTGGCAGGAGCGCCGCCCTGGGGATGGCCTTTTCTCTCGCCTCGACGGTTGGGGCGCAGGGGGTCCAGAAGGCGCAACCGCCTCCTCAATTCACGTCCGGCTACACGGTCCCGTCGACGCCTGCGCCCCTTCCGCGAGCGGACGTCTTCTCGCTCGTCGACATCGGGCTGCTCGTCGCTGTGATGGGTCTCGGCGCCTGGCTGGTGCTTGCGAAGCGGTCGCGGAGGGAAGTCCGTGTCCTTACGTTGTTCGCCGTCCTTTACTTCGGCTTCTACCGGCTCGGCTGCGTGTGCGCGATCGGCTCCATTCAGAACGTCGTCTACGCCGCCGCCCACTCCGACTATCGCCTTCCGGTGGCGGTCGCCGCGTTCTTCACGCTTCCGCTGCTCGCGGCGCTGTTCTTCGGCCGGGTGTTCTGCGGCGTGGCGTGCCCGATGGGAGCCCTTCAGGACCTCGTTCTGATCAGACCCCTGAAGGTCAAGGCGCAGCTGGACGGTCTGCTCGGTACCATCCCCTACCTCTACCTCGGGGCGGCCGTGGCGTTCGCGGCCCTCGGCACGGCGTTCGTGATCTGCGAGTACGACCCGTTCGTCACCATTTTTCGCATCAACGGCCATCTTCCCATGGTGCTCGTCGCCGGGGCGACGGTCCTGCTCTCGACGGTCGTGGGGCGACCTTACTGCCGCTACCTTTGCCCCTACGGCGTCTTGCTGCGTTGGGCGTCGGTATTCGCAAGGCACCGGGTACGGATCACGCCCGAGGAGTGTCTGAACTGCCACCTCTGCGCCCAGGCGTGCCCTTACGGGGCGATCGTTCCCCCCTCCACGGGCCGGAGGGAGCCGGCCCAAGAGCGTAAGCGCGTCCTGTCGATCCTGGCGCTGACCCTCGTCGTCGCGGTGGCGATGGGCTTCGCCGTCGCGAGGCTCTCGCCCACCCTCGCCCGATGGGACCCGCGGGTGGTTCGGGCGTGGGAGCTGCGCGAGGAGCAGGAGAACCCGCGCCTCGTGAAGACGAAGATGACGGAGGCTTGGACAAGGCACGCACGGCCGGTTGAGGAAGCCTATCGGGAAGCAGCCGCCGTCGAGCGGAACTACGCCCTCGCCATGCCCTTGCTGGCGGTCTGGTTCGCTCTCGTCGTGGGGCTGCGGGCGCTCGCGCTCGGGTTCCAACGACAGCGACCGGAATATGAAACGGACGCGGGTGCCTGCGTCCATTGCGCGAGGTGCTACGTTGCGTGCCCGGTGCCGAACCGCCCACGGTACGCGGGGTTGCGAAACCTCCTGGAGGGCCGGCCGTGAGGTCGTTGGAAGTCGCCCTCAGGCGCGTGTCCGTCGTCGCCGTCGCCTTCTCCCTGCTCGTGCTGGCGGCGCTGGTGGCGAACGCGATCCACGCCCGAAGCAGCGACCCCAACCCGCCGACGCGAATCGAGAAGCTGGTAACCCGGCTCAACGTCGATCGCCGCGACACGGCGCTGATGGAACAGATCCGGCGCGAGGACGAGTGGCTCCGCCGCGAGTACGCCAGAGGCCAACGCTTCGCCGCCACCGGCTTCGTCCTCCTCATCGGCGGCGTGGTCCTCTTCGTCCTGAGCTACAAAGGCGCCCAGCGGCTGCGGCCATCCGCCCCGCTGCCGGATCCAGCGGCTCCGAAGAACGCGGCCCTCGGTCTTTTGAACGCCCAGCAGGGGGTCCTCACCCTCGGCCTGTCCCTCGCCGGCCTGCTCGCGGTCGTGGCGACGTTATCGCGGCACGACGCGATCTCGGCTTACGTCGAGAACGAGCACATGCCGGTCGGCGCGGCGCATCCCCCAGAGGAAAAGGGCCCGGCGCTTGCCGTTCTGGCGCCGCCTGCGGGGGCTCAGAACGCTCCCCCTTCGCTGGCGGCTCCCTCTGCCCCGCCCCCTCTCGAGGGTTCTCTGCCGGCAGCCTCCGAAGGCACCGAACTGGTTCCCATGCCGGTCTCGCCTCCGCCCCCGGTCGTGGCCGCCGATCCACCGAAGAAAGTTGAGACGTCGAAGCCGGAACCGGCCGCCCACTGGTCGATGTTCCGCGGGCCTGCCGCGAGCGGGATCGCGCGGGGCAACGCTGCGACCGAATGGAACGCACCCTCGGGCAAAGGGGTTCTCTGGAAGGCCGACGTTCCACTTCCCGGCTTCGGCTCGCCCGTCGTCTGGGACAAAAAGGTGTTCCTCAGCGGCGCGACCGCAACCGCCCGCCAGGTCTTTGCGTTCGACGCCGACTCGGGAAAAGCGCTCTGGAGTACGACCGTGCCCATGCTGCCCAAGTCCGCGCCGATGAAGGAATCGAACGGCAGCGGCTTCGCCCCCGCGACCGCGGCGGCGGACGCGGGCCATGTGGTCGCCGTCTTCGTCAACGGCGACGTCGCCTGTCTCGACCATGCGGGCAAGCTTCTCTGGAGCCTCGCGCTGGGCGCGCTGGAGAATCCCTATGGGCAGGCGTCGTCCCCGGTCTTGTGGAAGGGAAAGCTGATCCTGCAGGTCGATCAAAACGCGGAAGGAAAGTCGGCTCTGTACGCCCTGGACGTGAAGACGGGCAAGCAGGTTTGGGCGGTCGGGCGCCCGGTCCAGGCCTCCTGGAGCACCCCGCTGCCGATCGAGGTGGACGGAAAGCCGATCATCGTCACCTGCGCCAACTCCCTCGCGATCGCCCACGACGCGGCCAGCGGCAAGGAGATCTGGCGGGCGGACGGGCTGTACGGGGAGGTGGCGCCGAGCCCGACGGTGGGCAACGGCATCGTCTATGCCGCCCAGATGGGCGCGGGGCTGTTCGCTCTGGGAGCGGGCGACGGCAAGCTCCTCTGGACGACCAGCGAGGTCAACCTGCCCGACATCGGAAGCCCCGTCTACGCCGACGGCCGGGTGTTCTTCTGCGGCCCGGACGGAACGCTCAGCGCCGTCTCCGCCCAAGACGGGAAGCTTCTTTGGGAGCACAAGTTCGAGAAGTCTTCGCGCTCCTCCCCCGTCCTGATCGGCTCACGGCTCTACCTGACGACGAACGAGGGGGTCACCCACGTCTGCGAGCCCGGCGACGCCTATAGGGAGATCGCCCGCAACGTCCTCGGGGAGCCGGTGGGGGCGACGCCGGCGGCGGCGGGCGGCCGGCTGTACCTGAGAGGAGATAAGAGCCTCTTCTGCCTGGGGGAGAAGTGAGCGCCGTAGCCGAGGTCGACCGGCTCCTCGGGGAGATCGGGGACCGCCCGGAGAACCTGATCGCGCTCCTGCAGGGAATCCAGGAGACGTATCGCTACCTGCCGGACGAGGCTCTGCGGCATCTGGCTTTGCGAACGAGCATCACCGCCGCCGAGATCGAAGGCGTCGCGAGCTTCTACGCCCAGTTCCGGCGGAAGCCGGTCGGCCGGCACCTCGTGAAGGTCTGCCACGGAACCGCCTGCCACGTCAAAGGCGCCGGAGTCGTCGAGGACTCGCTCCGAAGGCACCTTCGGATGGATGCAGACGAGGACACGACCGCCGACGGCCTCGTTACGCTGGAGCAGGTCGCGTGCGTCGGGTGCTGCTCCCTCGCGCCGGTCGTCGTCGTCGAGGGCGAGACGCTGAGCCATCTGGACAGCTCGACCGCTCCCGGCGCGCTGGACGAGTCCCTCTCGCGCCTGGCCCGTCCACGGGCAAAGCGAATCGGCCGGACCCGCCCCTCGGGATCCTCGTCCGCGGAGCTGCGCATCGCCACCGACTCCTGCTGCGCCGCCTGCGGGGCGGTCGAGGTTCGGGACGCCCTGCTTCAAGCTGCCGCAGATCGAGCAGGCGCGGTCAAGACGGTCTCCTGTACCGGCCTCTGCCACCTGATGCCGATGGTCGAAACCGATCGAGGGGAGCGCTACACGCGCGTGAGACCGGAGGATGCCGAGAAGATCGTTCGACGCCACCTGGCCCCCCAGAGTCTGGGAGGCTTTCTGCGATCCATCGGAAGTTCGGTTCTGGATCGGCTGTCGGAGCCTTTGCCGCCTCCGGTGGCCCCCGCCGATCCTCGCGATCCGGTTCTGTGCGAGTTCCTCGGGCCGCAGATGCGCCTGGCGATGGAGGATGGGGGACGATCCAGCCCCTTCGCCTTGGATGGATACCTTGCTTCCGGCGGGTTCGAAGCGCTGGAAAAGGCGCGGGCAAACCCGGAGAAGGTGGTCGGTTGGATCAAGGAAGCCGGCCTGCGGGGACGAGGCGGCGCCGGGTTCCCCACGTGGCGCAAATGGGAGGCGGTCGCGGACGCTCCGGGACGGCCCAAGTACCTGATCCTCAACGGCGACGAAGGCGACCCCGGCGCCTTCATGGACCGGATGCTGCTGGAGTCGTTCCCGTTCCGGGTCCTCGAAGGCATGGCGATCGCCGCCTGCGCAATGGGCATCGAGGAAGGAGTCCTCTACGTCCGTGCGGAGTACCCGCAGGCGGTCGCGGGGATCCGCAAGGCGATCTCCATGCTGGAGGAAAGGGGGCTGTTGGGCTCCCTGGCGCTGCGGGTCGTGCAGGGGGCGGGCGCGTTCGTTTGCGGCGAAGAGACCGCGCTCATCGCCTCCGTCGAGGGCCAGAGAGGCACGCCGCGCCTCAAGCCTCCCTACCCGTCGGAACAGGGCCTGTGGGGCTGCCCGACCTGCGTGAACAACGTCGAGACCTACGCGCTCGTCCCGTGGATCGTCAGGCATGGGCCCCAGGCGTTCGCCCAGATCGGGATGGAGCGGAGCAAGGGCACGAAGGTGTTCGCCCTTGCGGGGTCCGTTCGCCGAGGGGGACTGATCGAGGTCCCGATGGGGACGACGCTGCGGCAGATCGTCGACGAGGTCGGCGGAGGCGTGGAAGGCGGCTTCAAGGCCGTTCTCGTCGGCGGCCCGTCCGGAGGCTGCGTCCCCGCGTCGCTCGCCGACACGCCCGTCGACTACGAGTCGCTGCAGGCGGCGGGCGCGATCATGGGTTCGGGCGGCCTCGTCGTCCTCGACAACCGATCCTGCGTCGTGGACGTCGCCAGGTACTTCATGGGCTTCACGCAGACCGAGTCCTGCGGGAAATGCACCCTCTGCCGGATCGGCACGCGGAGGATGCTCGAAATCCTCAACCGCCTGTGCGAAGGGGAGGGTAAGGCCGGCGACCTGGACGAGTTGGAGAGCCTGGCGGAGTCGGTCGCCGCCGGCAGCATCTGCGGCCTAGGTCAGACCGCCCCCAACCCGGTGCTCTCGACCCTGAGGCACTTCCGTTCCGAGTACGAGGCGCATCTCGAGGGCCGATGCCCGTCGGGGCGGTGCACCAAGCTGATCCGTTACCGGGTCACCGACGCCTGTATCGGCTGCACCCTGTGCGCCCAGGCCTGCCCGGTGGACGCGATCCCGATGACGCCGCTGGTAGTGCACTCGATCGACGACGCGCTCTGCGTCCGGTGCGACGTCTGCCGCTCCGCGTGTCCCGAGGAGGCGATCGTTGTCGAGTGACCTTCGCGTTCTCATCGATGGCAGGGAGGCGCGGGTGCCGGCAGGCACGACGGTGCTGGAAGCGGCGAAGTCGATCGGGATCGAGATCCCGACGCTCTGCTGGCTGCCGAAGGAAAAGCCTTGGGCGAGCTGCCTCGTCTGCGCGGTGCAGGTGGAAGGCAGCCGGCGGACCGTTCCCTCCTGTGCGACCGTGGTTCAGGAAGGGATGTCGGTTTCCACCGACTCGCCTGCCGTGCTTCGGCAGCGCAAGGTCGCCTTGGAGCTGCTGCTCAGCGATCACGTGGGAGACTGCATCGCTCCCTGTGAGACGGTCTGCCCCGCGCACCTCGACATCCCGGCGATGAACCTCGCGATCTTCGAAGACCGGCTCGACGCGGCGGCCGCCATCGTGAAGGACGCGATTCCGCTCCCCGCCACCCTCGGCCGGATCTGCCCCGCCCCGTGCGAGGGCCGGTGTCGGCGAAAAGGCCAGGACGGATCCGTCTCCGTATGCCTCCTCAAGCGGTACGTGGGCGACGAGCGACCCGAGTATGCGCCAGCGGTCGCCCCGCCGAACGGGAAGCGGGTCGCGGTCGTGGGGGCGGGCCCGGCGGGGCTCTCGGTCGCCTACTTCCTCAGGCGAAGGGGCTACGCGGTGGTCGTGTTCGACGGGAAGGAACAGGCCGGCGGGGCGCTTCGGGACTCGATTCCTCCCGAGCGGCTTCCTCAGGAGGTTCTGGACGCCGAGATCGCCGCCATCGCCGGGATGGGAGTCGAGTTCCAGCTGGGAAGGGAGGTTCGCCTGGAGGAAGCGCGCCGGAACGCCGACGCGGTCGTGCTGGCAACGGGCCCGGCGCAACAGAGAGAGGCGATGGTGGGCATCGACTTCGGGGATCGCGGGATCAAGGCCAAGAAGGGAACGGGCGAAACGAACCTGCCCGGCGTCTTCGCAACGGGCGCCTCGGTCGCCCCGGGCAAGATCAGCATCCGGTCGATCGGCGACGGCCATGCGGTGGCGGACTCGGTCCACGAATATCTGTCCGGAGAGAAGGTTCGAAGGCCGGCCTGGACCCTCGAAGTCGACCGCAACTCCACCGACTTTCCAGCCTCGCGGCGCGTCTTCGCCAGCGAGGAAGCGAGGCACGAACCCTCCGGTGGAGGCTTCTCGCGGGCTGAGGCGATCGCGGAGGCCGCCCGGTGCCTCCGTTGCGGGTGTGCGAAGGCGGACGTCTGCGTGCTGCGCGATCTGTCCGGGAAGTACGGAGCGGAGCCGGCCCGCTACAAAGGCGCCGGCCCGGAGCTTCGGAACGACGTGTCCCACGGGGAGGTGGTCTTCGAGTCGGGCAAGTGCATCCGGTGCGGCATCTGCGTCCGGATCGCGGCTCGGCACCACGAGGCGCTCGGGCTCGCCTTCGTGGGCCGGGGCTTCGGGACCGCCGTCGGCGGCCCCTTCGGCGAACCCCTCGCCAACGCGCTGAAGGTCGCCGCCCGCGAGTGCGCGCTGGCCTGTCCGACCGGCGCGCTCTACCTCAAGGCGGGCGCTGGCGAAGGGAGCGCCGAATGAGCGTTCGACTTTTACCGATCGAGGGAGGCGGCGGGGCTCGCTCCGATCCGCTGGTCGCTTCCGGCATCACCAAGCGATACGAGGGTCGGCCCGTTCTGTCGGGCGTGGATCTCGAACTTCGCTACGGCGAGTCCATAGCCCTGTTGGGCCCCTCCGGTTCGGGCAAGAGCACCCTTCTGGCCATCCTCGGAACGCTCGAACGGCCGGATTCGGGTTCGCTCAACCTCGGCGGCTTCGACCTCCTGGCACTGGAAGGGCAGGCATTAGACCGGTTCAGGGCGCGATCGATCGGCTTCGTCTTCCAGGAGCATCATCTTCTGGCCCAACTCACCGCCTACGAGAACGCCCTTCTTCCCACCCTCGCGACGGGCGAGAATGACAACGGCCGGATCCTTGGGACGTTGGAGCGGTTGGGATTGAAGGATCGGATGCACGATCTTCCGGCCCGCCTCTCCGGCGGCGAGCGGCAGCGGGTGGCGCTCGCCCGGGCGCTGGCGAACGACCCCCCGATCCTGCTCTGCGACGAGCCGACCGGCAACCTGGACCGCAAGACCGGGGACGCTCTCGTCGACCTGCTCCTCCAGCAGGCGAAACTGGGCAAGGCGGTGCTGGTGGTGACCCATAACGAGGACCAGGCCGCCCGGTTCGATCGGGTGCTCCGACTCGAGGACGGCCGTCTATGAGCCCCTTGCGGATCGCGGTCAAGAGCCTCACAGCCTATTGGCGGACCGCGCTGGCGACGGCGGCGTGCTGTGCGGTTGCGACCGCGGTGATCGCGGGTTCCCTGCTGGTGGGGGCGTCGGTCCGCAACTCGCTGCGCGAGAAGATCCTCGGGAATCTCGGCATGATCAGGACCGCAGTCGCGACGACCGGCTACTTCGACGCCATCGAGAACCGGAACGAGAGTTCCGCCGTTCTTCTCGACGCGTCCGTCGCGACCCAGGACGAGTCAACGCTGCCCCGCGCCGCCGTTCTCGGCGTGGACGAGGGTCTGTTCCGCTTCTACGGCCAGAGCCCGCCAGCGGCCTTCGGGAAAGGCGAGGCGATCGTCAGCCGTTCCCTGGCGGACGGTCTCCACCTCTCGGTCGGGGACCGTCTCTTCGTCTCCCTGCCCAAGCCCGGCGCGGCCCCGGAAAACACCGTGTTCGGCCACAGGCTCGTCAGCGACCGCCTTCGAGAGGTCTCGGTGGTCGTGGGCGCGGTGATCGCGGACGAAGGGATCGCCGGCCTCTCGCTGGATCCGTCCTTCCGCCCGCAGAGGTCCCTGATCGTGCGCCGCGAGTGGCTCGCGCGACAGATCGGCCGCTCCGCCAAAGCCAACGTGCGGTTCTCGACGCTCGAAAGCCCTGCCGAGCTTACGACGCTGTCGAACCTGGGACTCGATGTTCGGGAGGCGGAGGCGATGGGCGGGGTGGTGCTTTCGTCGGATCGGATCGTCCTGACCGAGCCTCAGATCCGGTCGATACGGCAAGCAGTCCCGGACGCGCGCGTGGTCGGGATCTCCCTTGCGACGAGGATCGGGAACGGGTCCCGCTCGATCGCCTACGCCACCGTCGCCTCGATCGAGGGGATGGAGCAGACCCGGGTCGGAGAGTGGGCGGCGAAGGACCTGGCGGCGGCGCCGGGCTCGACTCTGCTCATCGAGACGTTGGAACCGTTGAAGGACGGAAGCTATGGCCAGGCATCGGTGCAGGCAGCGGTCGACGCGGTCTTCACTCGGCCCGAACCCGCGCTGGTTCCTGTCATCGAGGGGCTGACGAACGAGCCGACGATCGACGACTGGGAGCCGCCTTTCCCCCTTAACCTCGCCCGGATCACCCCGCGGGACGAGGCGTACTGGGACCGCTATCGCGCCGCCCCAAAGCTGTTCGTGCCGGAGAAAGCGATGGAGTCTCTCGGGGGCGTCGCCGCCGGAGTCTGGTTTCCAAAAGGATCTCGGAAGGCGGTCGAAAGCGCGCTTCTTACCTCCCTCGATCCCGAAGACTTCGGGGTGCGCCGCCTGCCCTTGAGGTCGCGCGCTGAAGCCGCTTCGAAGGGGACCACGGATCTCGGTGGCCTGCTCCTCGCGCTCGGATTCGTTCTCATCGCGAGCGCACTCATGCTCTCGTACAACGCGGTCTCCCTGAACCTCCTCTCTCGAACCCGGGACGTGGCGCTGCTCCGCGCACTCGGCGTCTCGACGCGGACGATCCTCGCCACGCTGGGCCTCGAGCACCTGGCCGTCGCCGCCCTCGGAGCCCTGGCAGGCATCCCCTTCGGGATCCTCCTTGCGGCCGCCGCCCTGCGGACGCTGGAAACCCTCATGCCGCCGGCATTGGGTTTCGAACGGGTCAGCTTCCACCTGGATCCTCCGACGCTCCTTGTAGCCTGGGCGTGCGGCGCTGTCGCGGCCGGCGCCGCCGTGCTCCCGGCGCTTATGAAGTGCGTTCGCCTGCCTCTGGTGCCGAGCCTGAGGGGGCTGCGGACCGGAGATCCTATGCCCCGGCCGAGAGGGTACGGCTGGTGGGCTGCAGCGCTCTTGAGCGGTGTGGCCGCGCTGGCGACGGGACCGGGCGTGCGGAGCGTCGCCGCGTCCGTTTGCGTACTTCTCCTCGGGGTGGCTCTGTCCGCGTCCTGGTCCGCCCCCCGTTCTCGCTTTTCCCTTGGCTTCCTCTCCCTCCGGGACCTCGGCTCCCGCGGCTGGTTGCTCAGCGTGTTCCTTGTGGCCGCCGGAACCCTGGCGCTGATCGTCACGAGCGCGAGCCTTCGGTCCGCCCCGCCACCCAGCCGCTTCGATCTCGTCGTCTCGACCCAGCTACCGATCGCCATCGATTACGGAACCTCTGCGGGGCGGGAGCGCCTGGGCTTCGCCGCCGAGGCGCCCTATCAAGGCATGGAACTGGTGCGCCTCCTGCGATCGCCCGGCGAGGATGCCAGCTGCCTGAACCTCGGCAAACCGACCGAACCCCGCATCGTCGCCGTTCCCAAAGGCTTTCGTCCTTTCCAGATCGAGCCCGTGAACGGGTGGGAGAGGCTCCAGGAGAACGAGCGTGCCCTGGTGGGAGAGGGGGACACGGTTCGTTGGAGTCTCGGCTCGGATCTCGGCCGCGAGTTTGCCGTCGGGGGTGAAAAGGGCACCTTCGTTGGACTGACGAAGGGCGGCTTCCTTCCTGGCGACCTCTTCGTCGGCGAGTCCTGGTTCCGCCGCCTCTATCCCGAACGCTCGGTTCCTTCGCTGTTCCTCGCCTCGACCCCCAATCCGGAAGAGGTCGCGCTCGCCCTTCGGAGGGACCTTGCTTCGGCCGGTGCCGACGTGCGGCTCGTCCGCGAGGAGCTCCGGGCGGTTCGCCAGGTGCAGAATGCGTACCTGATGCTCTTCGTCGGCCTGGGCAGCCTGGCGATGGCGCTCGGAGTTCTGGGAATGTCCGCGGTCGCTCTCCGGCGGGGAGCGGAGCGCCGCCGGGAGTTCGCCCTTTTGCGCGCGCTCGGCGTCGGCCCGGCGGCCCTGGGCGT
>DASWVS010000148.1:0-2589 GCA_036401135.1 Fimbriimonas sp. | reverse complement strand
ATAGCCTCGGTCGACGATCACCGAGATGATGGACGCGTAGGTGCTGGGGCGCCCGATGCCTAGCTCCTCGAGCTTCTTGATGAGGGTCGCGTCCGTATAACGGGCCGGGGGCTTGGTCTGATGGAACTGCTCGCCGAGTTTGACCAGGTCCACGACCATCCCTTGCTCGAGCCTGGGCAGCTTCCTTTCGCCCGGCTCGGCGGCGTCCTCGTCTCGACCCTCGCTGTAAACGCGGAGGAAGCCATCGAACAGGATCTGCTTCCCCGTCGAGAGAAAGACCAGCTTGCGCCCGTCTTCCAAGGCGACGGTTACATCGGCCTCGGTTTTCAGGACGCGCGCCGGCTTCATCTGGCTTGCGACCGTCCGCTGCCAGATGAGCTGGTAGAGCTTGGCCTGCTCGTCGCTCAGATACTGCCGAACGTCGCTCGGCTTGCGATTCGAGTTGGTGGGCCGGATCGCTTCGTGCGCCTCCTGGGCGTTGCGAACCTTGCTCGCGTACCGCTGCGGCTTGTCGGGGAGACAATCCGGATATTCCGTCTGGATCAGGCCGCGAATGCGCTCGAGCGCCTCGTTGCTGAGCGTGAGGCTGTCGGTTCGCATGTAGGTGATGAGACCGACCTGTTCGCCGCCGATGTCGACACCCTCGTACAAGGTCTGGGCGATGCGCATCGTCCGGTCGGCGGCGAAGCCGAACTTTCGGTTGGCGTCCTGCTGGAGCGTCGTCGTCATGAACGGCGGCGCCGGACGTTCCTGGGCCTCCGCGGTCTCCAGGCGGGTGACCGTATAGGGCTTGGCGACCCTGGCCGCCTGTGCCAACACCCGCGCCATCGTTTCGTCGACCAGCAGCACGCGCCGACTCGGCTTCAGCTGTCCCGTCGCATCGTCGAAGTCTGATCCTGTGGCGACCCGCACCCCATCAACCTGCTTGAGGTCGCCCACGAAGGCCTTCCCCTCACGGGCGAACTCGGCCTTGAGGTCCCAGTAGGCGGCGGTGTGGAACGCCCTCCGCTGCATCTCCCGCTCCACGATGAGCTTGACCGCGGGGCTTTGCACGCGGCCGGCGCTCAGGTTCTTCGTGACCCGGGACCAGAGGACGGGGGAGAGGGTGTATCCGTAGAGGCGGTCCAGGATCCGCCGGGTCTCCTGGGCCTCCACCAGGCAGTCGTCGACCTTGCGCGGGTTCCTCAGGGCGTGCTGGATGGCGTCCCTGGTGATCTCGTGGAACGCGATGCGCTGCACGTCGACGCTCTTGGTCGGCTTCAGAACCTGGAGGAGGTGCCAGGAGATCGCTTCCCCCTCCCGGTCTTCGTCCGTCGCGAGCACGAGGGTGTCCTTCCCCTTCATCGCCTCGCGAAGCTTTCGGACCTGGGCGGACTTCTCCGGCGGGACCTCGTAATACGGTCTGAAGTCCTGGTCGACGTCGACGGCATAGTCCGCCCACCACTTCTTGCGGTGCTCCTCGGGAAGACCCTTCGCATTCGGCACGAGGTCACGGATGTGGCCGACGCTCGCCAGGACCTCGTAGTCGCTTCCGAGGTAGCTGCCGATGGTCTTCGCCTTTGCGGGCGATTCGACGATGACGAGTTTTTTAGCCATGGAGGTTCCGCTCGACCCGAGTCGCTAGAGGGGCAAGCTTTCGCAATCTACACCAGTTCCCGACAAAGCTGTCAACCCCAAGGACCCCAGGCTACGCCTGAAAAAGCTATCTTGCGCCGAGCGCCGCCGGAATCACTCGGGGCTCTCGGCGGAAGACTCGTCCGAGCGGCTTTCGGCATCGCTGTCCACGACCCGAGGCCGCGGACTCGGCTTCGCCTTGGGCCCGACGGCGACGATCGTGACCCCGCCCATGTAGGTGCTTCGCCCCAGAGGCTCCTTCTTCTGGAGCTTCCCGTTCAAATAGACGGCGCGGGTCGTGCTCACCTGCCGGTTGACGCCCCCGCTTTCCAGAACCTTTCGGGTCCCCGGCGGCAGCTTCGGATCGAAGATCGTGCGCGTCCCGCCGCCCGACCACGTTCGAATGCGGCTGCGCTCGATCTTGACGCTGAGGCCCGGGACCTTCTTGCCGAGGATTCGGAACGTCAGCCGCCCAGGCCGGTATTCGCTGTCCACGGCGATAGGCGTGTCGTAGCTGTTCTCAATCACCAGATCCTGGGCGCCCCAGTTGACGGTGGCATCCCTGCCGAGCGGGACGTAGGCGACCGGCAGCGAGTGGTTCGTCCGCTTCGGGATCTTCAGGTTGCCGAAGAGCGAGGCGTTGTACAGGGTCGTGCTGACCTGGCAGATCCCACCCCCGACGCCCGTATCGTGCCGTCCGTTGATGAACACGCCCGCTTCCTTGAAGCCGGCGCGGACCGTCCTTCTCCCCACCGTCTCGTTGAAGCTCAAGCGGTCGCCCGGTGCGAGGACGATTCCGTCGAGTTTGGAGGCGGCAAGACGGATGTTCGAATTGCGGTTGGGATTCCGGGGAAAGTTCGTGCTGAACGAGGACACGACCTCCTTAATCTCGGCCAATTGGTCGTCGGGCACCGTCTTGGGCGCTTCCGTCAAGGGTAGATCGAGAGTCGATTTTCCCTCCTTGAGCGACGCGAC
>DASWVS010000147.1:0-2366 GCA_036401135.1 Fimbriimonas sp. | reverse complement strand
GCAACAGACATGATGGACTCCTTGAGAGGGAAGCGAGCCGTGGGACCGGCTCCGTTCCTGTTCGTGTGACCGCCTCGGGGAAGGGCGGGTTCGCTCGCCGGCGGAGTCTTAACACAGCTCTCGCCTGCGGGTTAGAATGAGATCAAATGGATGCCGGGATACTGTCGTGCGTGCTGGCGGCGCTGCCCTCGGTCGGGCCGCAGGCAGCGCAGCAGCCGGAATCCGAAATCCGCCTGCACGTGATGGACGGTTGGGGCCGGACCGTCGACGAACGCGGCGTCACCCTGGTCGACTGGGAAGGCCATCTCGCCAACCCGGCGATCAAGTTAAAGGTGCTCCTCCCGAAGGACGCGCCGTTCCCGGCGGACGTTTATCTCCACGGCACCTCCTCCCGCCTTCATTTCAACCGGTACAACGGCGACGATCGAAGTGGCGTTGGGAGGACCATTAAACTCGCCCAACCAACCGATTCCGTCGAGTTCTGGATGAGTATCTTTCCCGACCGAGACTCAAAGGACGAGGCGCATGAGCTGGTGGTCCAGCTCTTCGGTCCCGATCGACGGGAACGCACGAGGATGCGGGTGCCGGTTCGAGTGGTCGACCAGGATCCCCCTCGTTGGAAGCCGCTCTACGACATCGTCTTGGAATATCGTCACGATAAGACGGGATTTTTCCGGGACCGGGAAGTCAGGCGGGTGCTGCGGCAGGCGGCCGACGACTGGGGGTTCTTCATCGACCAGAAAACCGACGCAGTGGCGGCGGGGTCGGAGCCGACGGAGCTATGGAATCCGGACGGCTTCAAAAGCACCTTCGCCGTCAGAAACCCGAGGCCTTATCGAGGCTTCCTTCTCTATGTCACCGGCCTCGTTCACGAGGAGAACCGCGCCGGCGGATCGCCTTCGCTCATCGGGCGCCCCCACACGCTCGGTGGCGCGATTCTGCCGATCCGCCGCTCGGGGAGCGTCGAGTTCGACGTGACCGGGAACTGGAACCGTCTCGGCTGGTTCCTCACGCGGGGAGACGAGGACTGGTGGGTCTCGGGGCAACTACGCGGCGAGCCGTCGGACCTGTACTCCATCGCGCTCCACGAGATGGGCCATGCGCTGGCTTTCGAATCCACGTACCCCGCAGTGGGTAGAGCGCGCGCCGGGGAAGGGCTTACCTCCCCCGCGCTCAAGGCGTACCACGGATTCACGCCCACCTTCGATCCCAGCCACCACTTCGTCTCGCTGATCGACCCCGTCAGCCGCTACGGAGGGTTCGGCCGCGAATACGACGGCGACATGAAAGCGCGCCGGTGGCTGCTGACGAAGTCTCACCTGCTCTGTCTCGAGGCGGTGGGGTATCGAATCCGCAGGACGTCCGCCTTCGATCCGCTTCGGGTGGCGGCCAAGCCGTTGGTCTGGAAGCACGGAGAGAACGCGGCGGGTCGGGTGAAGGCCGACGGCGGCGTTCCGGACTACCGGTTCCTGGTCATCCAGGGCGCCCTGCCCGAGGGAGCGGAGTTGGACAGCTTTACGGGAGAGCTAAGCGGCCGCCCGACCGAAACGGGCATCTTCGAGCCCCTGGTCGAAGTGGACGACAATGACCCCACGACGCCTCCCCAACGAACGGCGCTTTCGATCCGCGTCGATTAGTGGAGATCGACCAGCTTCCCGAGGTCGAGGTTCGACGCCTGCTCGAAGATAGAGCGGGCGACGAACGCGTCCTGAACCGACACCCCTACCGACTTGAAGACGGTGATCTCGTCACGGCTCTCCCTGCCGGCCAACCGCCGGTTGATCAGCCCGCCGAGTTCCCCGGCAAGTCGATCCCAGCTGAAGGTCCCGCGTAGGACCGGCTGGATGATCTCGCCAGCGCCTCGCTTGGCCGCCTCGATCTGATCCACGTACACTCGGGCGCGCTGGATCACGTCCTCGTCCAACTCCCTCATATCCTCGCGGAACGCGCCGACCGCGTTGATGTGCGTCCCCGGTTGGACGTCGCTTCCCGCGAAAACCGGTTCCACCGAGGTCGTCGCCGTGCAGACGATTTGGCTCTCCCGGACCGCCCGGGCTCTGTCCGACGTCGCTTCGACGCGGCAGCCGAGCCTGTCCGCCATCGTCTTGGCGAAGGCCTCGGTCTTGGCGTCGTCGCGGCCGACGGCGTACACGCTCCGGATCGGACGCACGCGACAGACCCCCTCAAGCTGGGTCTCAGCCTGAGCTCCGGTGCCGAAGACGGTTGCCACTGAAGCGTCCTTCAAAGCCAGCAGGTCGGTGGCGATTGCGCTGGCCGCACCCGTTCGCATCGCCGTAAGATGCTCCGCATCCATCAGGGAGAGCAACTCGCCCGTCGTCGCATCGTGGAGCAGCAGGAACCCCGTC
>DASWVS010000146.1:0-14895 GCA_036401135.1 Fimbriimonas sp. | reverse complement strand
ACGCCGAAGCTGACCCTCATGGGCATGCTCGTCCAGGGCTGGAACGAGGTGGAGGACTCGAACGGCTCCAAGAGCGTCCACGTCGGCGCAGCCTACGCGGCGACGGAACGGCTCAACATCGCCCTCAACGGCTACTTCGGGCGGGAGGGAACGAAGGACGGCCCGGTCAGCGGGATCGGGTTCGCCGGGTTCGAAGTCGACACGACGCTCCTCGATCTCGTCGCCTCCTATCGGCTCGATCCTCACACCAAGCTGGGGCTGAACGTGGACTTGGGCGAGGCCAGGGGAGCGGGGAAGTTCGGCGGCTTTGCGCTCTACGGGCGAAAGAACCTGGGCGCGGACTCGGCAGCGGCCGTCCGTCTGGAACACACCGAAGACCCGGAAGGTCTTCGCACCGGCCTCGCCGCCAACTATCGCTCGCTCACCGCGACGTACGACCATCAGGTGGCGGAAAATCTCTCGCTGCGGTTCGAGCTTCGCCACGACTTGTCGAACCGGGCGGCATTCGTTTCTGAAGACGGTCTTCGGAAGAACCGGACGACCCTCACGTTCGCCCAGGTGCTGAGGTTCTGACGACCGCGCCCTTGGCTCCGTAGAAGAAGGCGAATGAAACCGCCTTCTCCTTCGGAGCCGGTCTCCGAGCTCCGACGAATCCCGATCCGCGAATGCGGCGAGCCGCTGGTCGATTTTCTGAGCTCCTGTCCCGACCTTGCGCACGAGCGGCCCCGGTTCGACTATCGTCGCGAGACCCTGATGCGAGACGGCCTGCTGGAGAGGCTCTGCCGGTCGGCGAACCGTCTCCCGCCAGGCCTGAGGCTCGGGGTGATCGAGGGCTGGCGCGCGCCGGTCATCCAGCAGCGGATGTACCGGGCGGTATGGAAACAGATGTGCGAGCGGTATCCGGACAAGTCCCCGATCCAGCTGCGGCGGATCGTGAACCGCTTCTCGGCGCCGATGGACCGCCGCGCGCCCCCGCCGCACACGACCGGCGGCGCGGTCGATCTCGCGCTTCTGAACGACCGAGGGGAGGCGCTCGACCTCCACAGCCCGTTCGACCTCTACGACGACCGCGGCTTTCCGTTCTCCGCGGCCGGGTTAAGCCCGGAGGCGGCGCGCAACCGATCGATACTCGCAGAAGCGCTCCTCGCGGAGGGGATCACCAACTACCCGAGCGAATACTGGCACTGGAGCTACGGCGACCAAGGCTGGGCGTATCGGGGCGGGCATCCTGAAGCCGTGTACGGAGCGCTGACGCCGGACGGTTGGGAACCCGATCCGCGCGATGTGACCGACGCGCCGCTCGAATTCGTCCGGATCGACCGTTGAGCGTGGGAAAAAACGTGTAAATGATGGTAGTATTATTGCGGCAGGAAGCGCAATAACCCAAGGTTGGGCAAGAAGCCGCAATGCCATGAAATACGACGTCAGTCATGTCCTCTTCACCGCCGGCACGGGCAGAGAGGAGTGGAGGTACGCGACGGACCTCATCCGAAGCCTCGCCGATCTTGAGATCCGGTCGACGCTGGTGACGATGGGAACCGAGCCGACCTCCGATCAGCTTCAGGAAGCCGGGGCGATCGCCGGCCTTGACCTGATCACGAGCGTCTTTCGGCTCGAGGAGATGGAAGATCCCTGGGGAGACGTGGACGCCGCGGGCCTCTGGCTGCTCGCCTTGGCGCGCCAGATCGAACCCGACCTGATCCACCTCCGAAGCGCCATCCACGCCTCTATGCCGTTCGAGCCTCCCGTGGTGGCCGCGTTCCACGGACTCCCGGCGCTGGCAAAGGACGACCCCGAGTACCGGCGAAGGCTGGACCTCGGCCTGCACCTGGCGGACCTGGTGGTGGCCTCCACGCACACGGCGCTGTTGAACCTCCCGATCAAGGCGGGCTCGAATGCCCGGTCGGTCGTCGTTCCCATCGGCGTCGAGGATGGGAAGACAAGCGGGGCTGCCAAGCGGAACATGGTGCTCGCGGTCTGCCCGCCTGGATCGAAGGGGAAGGCTCTCCTCGAGGAGGTGGCGCCGGGGCTGGAGTGGCCGTTGTACATAGCCGGAGAGAACGGCCCCTCGGCGACGAGGCTGCCGAACCTCATCCGGCTCGGCGCGATCCGCGCCGCGACGCTCGGTGCCTGGTTCGCCAGGACGGCCGTCTATGCGATGCCGTCGAGCCATGCTCCGATAGCCTACGACGTGCAGGACGCGGCGATGGCGGGCTCAGCCCTGGTGCTGGGGGACGAGCCTGCCCTGCGGGAGCGGTGGGACGGCATCGCCCGTTTCGTCGATCCCCGGCCGGAATCGTGGCGACGGACGCTCAACGAGCTTAGCCAGGCCCCGGACCACGTCGCGGCGATGGGTGCGCGGGCGAAGGCCCGCGCCAAGGAGTTCACCGCCCGCGACATGGCCCGAACGATGCAGGGCGTCTATCGCGACCTGCGCCTGGCCTGCCTCCTCGATGCGAAGCCGGATCGGCGGGCCAGGATGCTCTAGTCGGCGGCCTGCTCCTTCGGCGGCGTCCACCGGAAGACCCAGCCGGGGATGGGGTCCGTGAAGCTGACCGAGTCGATGGTAACGATGGTCTTGCCGCTTTCGAGCGTATCGCTCGTCTGCTTGAAGGGCAGCTTCAGCCCTTCGACGACACGATAGTCCTCATAGGTGGTCATGCCGGAACCGGCTTGCCGCTTCAGAACCAGGAAGGTGCTCTTGGAGATGCTCTCCAGAACCTTGCTCCCCCGGTGCGGCGTCTTTTCCAGAACGTAGGCGTCCTCCCCGTTGACTTTTTCCTCCTTGATCACCTTGAGCGACTTGTAGGCCTTCGAAGGGTTGAGGTCGAGCTCGATGTCCGCCGAGTTGAGGTCCGTGTAAAGGTCGGGGCCCGCCTTCGGGGTGGCTTTGGCGAAGCTGACGCCGTCGTACGCCGTCTTGCCGTCGGTGAAGGTGTGGATCCAGCCGAAGCGTCGGTTCAGGGCGAAGAACACGCCGAACTGGGCGCGCTTGTTGCCGTCGAGGGCGTACTCTCGCCCCCGAATCGTCACGCCGTCGGAGACCATCCTCCCCGTGAAGTGCGCGACCATGTGCCGCTGCTTACGGATCGCATCCGGGCCGCCCTGGGCCTCGACGACCTTCGCGAGAAGCTCCGCGCCCGAGATCGGCGCCTCGTACGGGGGCAGCTTCGGAAGCGTGAACTTCATGCCGCTCTGTTCGAGCAGGACCTCCGTCGCCTTCGGATCCTTCTCGCTCGGCCGGAAGGTGACTTTGAACTTGGGGGCGTTCGCAACCGCCGGCTCGTACGTCTTGTCGCCCGTGAGCTTCATCGGGATCTTGACCCCGCTCTGTTCGAAGACGACCTTGCCGTTATCCTTCGCGAACGAAACCGTCGACTTGGCGATCGCGAGGTCGTAGGAACCCATGTCCGCGTCCGCCGCTTCGACGTAGGTCTTGACCGAGTCCGGCGCTTGGGCGTCGAGCTTCGGAGCGGGCCGGCCGACGAGCTCGTTGAAGACGATGTCGATCGCCTGGTTGGTGAGCGGGGACGCCGACACGTTCGTCAGCATGACGAACCCGACCTTCTTCTCGGGGAGGAAGGCAACTTCCGCGTTGAACCCGTCGATGTTGCCGCCGTGCTCCACCAGCGGCGTCTCGTTCCATTTCCTCAGCATCCACCCGAAGCCATAGCCGGCGCCGGAACCCGGCACCATTTCCATGCGCGGCTTCCAGGTCTCTTCCATCGTCTCCGGCTTGGCGATCTCCCTGCCGTCGAGCGTGCCCTTGTTGAGCTGCATCCGGACCCACTGCGCCATATCGAGCACGTTGGAGTTGATCGAACCGGCAGGACCGGCTGTGTCGATCTGCCGGTAGGGAAGCGGGTTTTGCGACGTGGCTTTGCCGGCCGGGCCGTACCCCTGGGCGGTCTCGCTCGCCGCCTTCCACTCGGCGTACGTCGACTGGCTCGAACTCATACCGAGTGGCCGGAACAGCCTCTGTTTCAACAGGTCGTCGTAGCTCATCCCCTGAGCCTTCGCCGCGATCTCGCCCGCGAGCATGAACATGACGTTCTGGTACTGCCACTTCTGCCCCAGCTTCGCCGTCGGCTCGAACTCCGGCAACATCTGGATGACGTCGCTGCGGGTGAACTTGCCCGAATACCACGCCAGGTCGGTGCGGGGCAACCCGGAGCGGTGCGTCAGGAGGTCGATCACCTGGATCTTCTCGCTCGTCTCCGGGTCCTTGAGCCGGAACTCGGGGATGAACCTCCTCGGGGAGTCGGTGTATGAGAGCTTCCCGTCCTGGACCCCCAGCGCGACCAGCAGTCCGGTGAAGGCTTTGGTGCTGGATCCGATGCAATAGAGGGTGTGGGGAGTCGCCGGCAGCTTTCGTTGGACGTCCCGGTAGCCGAAACCCTTGGCGAAAATCACCTTGTCGTCCTTGACGATCGCCAGACTCGCTCCGGGGACGTTGGCCCGCCTTCGCGCCTGTTCGATGGCGGCTTCGATCTTGCGCAGGGACTCCTGGTCGTCGGCATGGGCGCCCGCGGGCAGGAGGAGAAGGGGGAGAAGGCCCTTGAAGTTCATTTCCAGTGTCATTCTAGTGGATCGGCCCCTACGGCCTGGGACCAATGATGGGCGTTGCCGAACGAAGCTTCCGGCAGGGGGGCCCATCCGGTGCGGTTCGCTATTGCGAACCTATACATTTAGCCGCCGTCAAAGCGACCGTACCCTCTCCAAAAGCGTAATATCAGGGAGGTTCTGAACACCTTGTCCAACGGCGGGCGCGGCGTTCGGTCGTGATTTATGTCGATTACCCTTCCAGACAACCCGATCGTACCGGCGCACGAAGAAACACGTTTCACCACCGAAGGCGACCTGACCTTCCAAGGGCGGCTCGGCGACTCGAAGCTCGTCGTCACCGACAAAGCCGCGTACCGGGTCGAGGCCACCCCGCTGGGCGAGGAGCTTCTCGCCAGCTATGGGCTCGATGAGCTTCGCAACCCCCGCATCGAGGACCTGGTCGACGCCTCGGCGCTCGTGGCGGACTACCAAGGGCAGACCGTCGAGCTGATCCGCACGACGAGCAAGCGCTCGCTCCACGTGGCGGGCGCCGAGAAGCGTCTGAAGGCGCTGCTCGAAGGTCAGCCGATGCCGGACATCGAGGACAAGATCCGCCTGTGTCCGAAGTGCGGCCGCCCGCTGCCCGAGCACTCCGACGTCTGCGAAGGCTGCGTCAACCGGGGCCAGACGCTCCTCCGTTTGTTCGAGTACACCCGCCCCCACCGGGGAAGGCTCGTATGGGGAACCGTTCTGACCCTCGGCGGGACGCTCATCGAACTCGTCCCGCCGTACCTGACGATGCACCTGGTGGACGACGTCCTCCAACGTGGCCAGCGGGCGAGCTTCCTGCCGCTGATCGGCCTCCTGATCCTCTCCCAGATCCTCGTCGCCGCGGTCCGGATGGCGAGGGGCCGCAACGTCGCCTACCTGGGCATGAAGATCACGGTGGCGATCCGGCA
Organism: Fimbriimonas sp.; assembly: GCA_036401135.1. Taxonomy (GTDB): domain Bacteria; phylum Armatimonadota; class Fimbriimonadia; order Fimbriimonadales; family Fimbriimonadaceae; genus Fimbriimonas. The sequence continues at coordinate 9,391 of DASWVS010000146.1, read as the reverse complement.
CAGCCTGTTCGAGCGGATGCAGGCGCTCAGCCTCAGCTTCTACGACAAGCGAAACGTCGGTTCGCTGATGTCGCGCATGACCAACGACACGGGAGCGCTCTACGACGTGCTCGTCGACGGCATTCCCGTGGTCCTCAACCAGGCGGCGCTGCTCATCGGCATCCCGATCGCGCTCCTGCTGATGAACTGGCCGATCGCGATTTGGGTGATCCTTCCGCTTCCGTTCGTCTTCTTCGCCGTGCGGTGGTTCCGGCGGAAGATGCACCGGGTCTGGAGCCGCACCTGGCACCAGTGGTCGAGGATGAGCGGGACCCTGAACGGCATCCTCCAGGGCACGCGGGTCGTCAAGGCGTTCCATGGCGAGGCGCGCGAGGTCAGCCGGTTCAACCGCCGGATTGAGGATCTCGCTCGAACCGGCTACATCGCCGAGTCCTCGTGGTCCACGTTCTTCCCGATCGTGACCTTCACGATGGCGCTCAGCACGATCGTCGTCTGGTACGTCGGCGGCAAGGGCGTCCTCGGCGGCCAGATGTCCCTCGGAGAACTCACCGCCTTCCTGGCGTACGTCGCGATGCTCCAGGGGCCGCTGATGATGCTGCAGCGGATCATGGACTGGTCGACGCGCGCCCTCACCGCGGCGGAGAGGGTCTTCGAGGTGATGGACACCCCCGTCGACATCGAAGAGGCGCGCGACGCGCTGCCGATGCCGAAGATCGACGGGGCGGTGAAGTTCACCGACGTCCACTTCGGCTACGACAAGGCGCGCGAGGTGCTGCACGGCGTCGACCTCGACGTCAAGCCGGGCGAGATGATCGGCCTCGTCGGACATTCCGGGGCGGGCAAGTCGACCCTGATCAACCTGCTGATGCGCTTTTACGACCCGACGCAGGGCCACATCGAGCTCGACGGCGTGGATCTGAGGAAGATCAAGCTCGACGACTTTCGCCGGCAGGTCGGCGTCGTGCTCCAGGAATCGTATCTGTTCCCGGGCAGCGTCAAGGACAATATCGCCTACGGACGGCCTGAGGCGACCCTGGTCGAGATCATGGAGGCGGCGAAGGCGGCGAACGCCCACGACTTCATCGTCGGCTTCCCCGACGGCTATGACACCTACGTCGGGGAGCGGGGCCAACGGCTCTCGGGCGGAGAGCGGCAGCGGATCGCCATCGCCCGCGCCATCCTCCACAATCCAAAGGTGCTCATCCTCGACGAGGCGACCGCGTCGGTCGATACCGAGACCGAGCGGATGATCCAGGAGGCGCTGGAACGGCTGGTCGAGAACCGAACCACCTTCGCGATCGCCCACCGCCTGTCGACCCTGCGCAACGCCAGCCGCCTGGTCGTCATCCAGGAGGGCAAGGTCGCCGAGATCGGCACTCACGACGAGCTGCTCGCCAAGGAGGAGGGCATCTACAAGAAGCTCGTCGACATGCAGATGGAGGTCAACAAGCTCCGCGCCAACTACATCGCCGAAGGCGGGGGCGAGTAAACAGTTGCCGCTGTTCCCAGCGCTCCTCGCCCTGTCGCTGATCGCGCCGGCCACGGCGCCGGTGGTATGTATCGATCCCGGCCACGTCTCCGAGGTCGGCCGGGGGACGCGCGGACGAAAACTGACCGAGCTTGCGGTCGCGTGGCAGACGGCGGTAAGCCTGAAGCGGGAGCTCGAGGGGGACGGCTACACGGTCGTCCTGACGAAGAAGCGCGAGGGCGAGTTCGTCAAGAACCGCCGACGCGCCGAGATCGCCAACGCCGCGAACGCCGACCTGATGGTACGGCTCCATTGCGACGCCACCGGCGGCAGCGGTTTCGCCGTGTATTACCCCTCGAAACCGGGCAAGGACGCCGACGGCAAGGTCGGTCCTTCCAAGGAAGTGGTCGCGAAAAGTCGCGAGCGCGCGAAGCGGTTCCACCGTGCGATGGCGGGGGTCCTCAAGGGCAAACACCGGGACAACGGCCTCCGGACCGACCTCGCCACCGCCGTCGGCGCCCGCCAGGGCGCGCTCACGGGCTCGATCCACAGCCAGGTTCCGGTGCTCCTCGTCGAGATGGTGGTCCTGACGAACCCCCGGGACGAAGCCTTCATCGCCTCGCCCGCGGGTAGGAAGGCGATGGCCCACGCGCTCGCCGAGGGAGTACGCGAAGCCGTGCAGGGCCAAGGGAGCGCAGGCTTCAGCCTGCATGGGTCCGCAGGATTCATCCTGCCCGCTACTCTGCCGACCGGCTGGCGACTTTGAAGACGTCCGTGTTGTCGAGGTAGCGCCCTCGCTTCGGGTCGGTCCGGCTGGCATAACCGGCGAAAAGCTCGGCGCCTGCCCCTCGGGCGTAGAGGGGAACGAGCGAGTTGGTATGCCCGCCCGTGTTGAACCCGATCCTTGGCAGCTTGCCCCGTCCCCGGTCGACCACCGGCGCGAAGGGGTCGTTGTCCGAACCCTCGCCCCAGACGCCGCCCGTCTCGTGGTCGGCGGTCACGATCAGCAGGTTCTTCTTCCAGCCGCCGTTCTGTTCGACCCAGCGGTTCGCCGCCTCGACCGCCCGGAAGAAGTCGAGCGTCTCCTCGATCGCCCGTCCCGGCTCGTTTCCATGGTTCGCATGGTCGACTGCGCCCCCTTCCACCATCAGGAAGAACCCTTTCGGGTTTCGGGACAGGAGGTTCAAAGCACCCTTCGCCATCGTTGCCAACGTAGGGACGTTCCGGTTCAGCGGGTCGCCGTACGGCGGCATCGCCTTCGTATCCTGACCATCGACCTTGCCGTCGCCGTTCCAGTCTCTGGTTTGCCGTTCGTGCTGGGTCGCTCCGCCCGCCTGCACCGTCCCCACAAGCTGCCGCCGGCCTTTCATATCCAGTCGGCCCGCCGCCAGCGCTTCGAAATCCGCCCTCTTCTCGATGAGCCTCGTGTAGCCGTAGGTCTCGATCGGCGTGGTGAAGTACGGGCGATTTCCGACGGCGCCGGCATCCCCCATCCTCTCGCGGCGGCGACCGCTCGAGTCGTACCAGGGGTGGCCGGCTCCCATAATCACCGTCGCGCCGGACCGTTCGACCATTTCGCGCGCGATGCTCTCACGGTTGCCGCGCCCCGGGCTGTGGGCCAGCATCGCCGCGGGCGTGGCGTCGCTCCAGGAAACGGTCGTGACGACGCCGGTGGACTTGCCCGCCTGATGGAACAGCTGGCCGAGGTTCGTCATCGGCTGGTCCATGTCCGACCAGGAGATGGCGCCGTTGTACGTCTTCTGCCCGGTGGCGAATGCTGTTGCCGCCGCTGCCGAGTCCGTCGGCGTCGACTTCAGCCAGGCGTAACCGTCGTTCGCCCAGGCCTTCGCCGGGTCGTACACGACGTTCGGGTCCTGGACTCCCGTAAGCCGAGGCTTGCCGGAACTGGCGAGCGGATAGGTCGAAACCATCAGCTTCTGCCACGCCGGGCCGTCGAAGACCTCGCGCCCCAACCGCCCCTCGTACATCGCGGCCGCCGCGTACGAGTTCGGCCCGGTGCCGTCGGCGATCATCAGGATCACGTTCTTCGCCGAAACCTCCGCTTCAGGGGCGGCAAGAGCGAGCACGGCAGCAAGAACGGTGTGCATGCGATGGGTTTACCAGAGAATCGGCTTTTGCGCCAGCCCTACTGTTCGGGATTGAAAACGCTCAGCACGTTCGAGAAGTCGTCCGTCCACACTTTCACCTCGGGCCCGGGCTCCTGCGGACCCCAGGCGCCGTTCGTTCCCGCCAGCGTCTTGACGTCCGCCTTCGTTCGGCCGAAAACGATCCAGCTCGACGCCGACTTGCCCGCCATCTGCTCGTCCGGCAGGGCCGGATCGAGTTGGAAGAGGTTCGAAAGCCCGAGCGAAGCGCCTGTCGCCGCAAGCGTGTCCTCCAGCGAGAGGTACCGGTTCGAGATGTGGAAAGCGATCAGGCCGCCAGGGTTCAGCCGCTGCAGGTACATCTGCATCGCCTCCCGCGTCAGCAGGTGGACCGGGATCGCATCGGAGCTGAACGCGTCCAGCACGATCAGGTCGTACCTATCCGGCGATCGGGAGAGCGTAAGGCGGGCATCCCCGATGACGACCGAGGGTTTCGACGGCGAGTCCCGCAGGAAGGTGAAGTACTCAGGGTCCCGGGCGATGCGTTCGACCTCCGGGTCGATCTCGAAGTAGGTCATCTTGAGGCCGGGCCTGCCGTAGGCGGCGATAGACCCGACTCCGAGCCCGACCAGGGCGACGTTGTGCAGCCGGTCGTAAGCGCCGATCAACTGGCCGATCGGTCCCGTCGGGTGGTAGTACGTCAGGGGAACGCCCGGGTTCTCGCGATCCTGCATGCCGTGGATCGTGTTGCCATGGACGAGGTTGTAGAACCGGCGATCCGGCGTCGTGATCCGGTGGATGCCGAAGAAGCTCCGCTCGGTCAGAAGGACAGTGCTGTCGGCGGTTGGACGCATGGCGACGGCCGACAGCATCACCGCCCCGAGCGCGAGCCCGAAGCGGATCGTCCGATCGACGGCGAAGAAGCAAAGGATCAACGGTACTCCGAGCGTGATCCCGGTGCGAACCGCCGCCGGCGCGAGATCCATCCGCTCCGCGAGCTGTGCGAACGCGCCGGCTTTGCCGGCGGTGATGAGCCCGACCGTGATCGCGGCGACGATCGCGGGATAGAGGAGGTCCCACCGCCCCGTCTTCTCCTCGGGCCGCATCGGGCGGAGAAGGCAGGCCGCCACCAACGCCAGCGGATACTCATAGAAGTAGTTGAAAGCCACCGGCGCGACGAGGCTGTTGAACGCGCCTCCCAGGGCTCCGCCCAGCGCCATGTAGAAGTAGAACTCGGTGAGGTGGCGCGGTTCGGGGCGGAGAGAGACCAGGCGGCTGTGGCACATCCACGCGGCGACGAAGAAGACGGCCAGGTGGAAGAACCCGAGCATCACGATCGGTTGCGCCGCGTCGAGGATGATCGCGACGGCGAGCGGCGTCACCAGCAGGGGCAGCATTCGGGCCAAGGTCGGCAGCATGCCCGTGCCCCAGCGCGCGAAGGCGAAGATGAACGTGAGCAGGTACAGCGCGAGCGGGATCACCCACAGCAGCGGCACCGGGGCGACATTGCTCGTGAGGTACGTCGTAACGCCCAGCATCAGGCTCGAGGGAACCGCCGCGAGCAGGGTCCAGAGCAGTTTCGGCCTCGGCTGATCCTCCGCCGAAACGACCGCCGGCACGTCCGCCTCCCGCACCTTCACATATTTCGCTACCCCCGCCACGCACAGGGCGACCAGACCCAGAAGGACGAGGTAGCCGTAGAACCACACCCGGCTCTGGGCGGGGAGCACGAGCCTCGGTTCGAGCAGGAACGGGTACGCGAAGAGCCCCAGGAGGCTGCCGACGTTGCTGGCGCTATAGAGAAAGTAAGGGTCCTTGGCGTGTGCGTCGTTGGTGAACGAGAACCACCGCTGGAGCAGAGACGCGCCGGAGGAGAGGACGAAGAAGGGCAGCCCCACCAGTCCGCCCAAGGTGAACAGAACCAGAAGCGCCTGAGGGCCCGTGCCGTCGCTCTCGGGACTCGAAAGGCTCCCCTGGACCGCCCGGAACACGACGTTGTCGGCCGCGAACGGCAGGGTCAGCGCCGCCGCCGCAAGCAGTCCCAGATGAACCCACGGCTGGTACTTGCCGAGCAGCTTCGGCGCCCAGTGCGCGTAGAGGTAGCCCAGCAGAAGGACCAGCTGGAAGAACAGCATCGCCGAGTTCCAAACCTGCGGGGAGCCGCCGAACGTGGGGAGGATCATCTTCGCCACCATCGGCTGCACCAGGAACAGCAGGAAGGAACCGACGAAGATGGTCAGGGTGAAAAGCGCGCGCACCGGTGGCTAGTATGATTGCAGATTACGGAATGCCGATTGCCGAATGCCCAATGCCCAATGCCCAATGCCGACTGCAGATTGTAGATTGTAGATTGTAGATTGCCGTATCCAAATTGGCATTCGGCATTCGGCATTCTAAAATCTGAATGCGATCGTTTCCGCGTTCTTGACGTGGTGCCGTTTGCCCGTCAAGGCGTAGAGGAACTGCCCGCCGTGCCCGGAATGGCCGACGAGCAGGACCCTCCGGTTCGAGTAGCTCGCTTTGAACTCCTTGACCGTCGCCGCCACCTGCGCCAGGCCCGCCCCGAAGTTCGGAGCGTTCGGCAGCCGGTCCATGCCCGGCTGCACCAGGAAATACGCGGCGAGCTCCTTCGGGATGGAAACCCTGGGCCCCCAGTCGAAGCGGGTCGCCTTCGAGGTTCGCTGGCGCCCTGTGCAGCACTCGTACAGCAGGGGCCACACCGTCGCCTTGATGCCCTTCGCCTTCAGGTAGGGCGCGATGGTCTTCAGCGCCCGGGGCGACGGCGAAACTAGGACCAGGTCGTAGTCCGGCTGCCCCAATAGCTCCCGGGTCAGCGCCGAGACCTGCTTCTGCCCCTTGTCCGACAGGGCGTTGAGGGTCTTCGAGTTATAGCGGCCAGTGGCGTTGGCGACCGTCTCCGCGTGGCGGACGAAGGTGAAGTCGGCGGGCGCGGCAACCAGCAGCGCAAGAAGCGCGAGCGTCATCCGAAGAACTTACCCGCTGGAGGAACGGCGCGCCGGAGCCGGGCGTAGGGAGGCTTATCCGACGCGATGGGCGACCCCTTCCGATCCGGCGGGAAGTTTTTCCTCCGGACGGAACGCGCTGTGCAGGCGCGGCGTAGGATAAAGGTACAGACGGCGCGGACCGATCGAACGGAGCGAGAGATCGAAAGAAATCTTCAACCGGGGGTTGACAAGCGGCGCTCTGGTGGGGGACAATATCCCCTGTTGCCGCGAGATCGCAAGGTCGAGCGGAGACAACAAGAACCTTGAAAGCTTCATAGAGGAAAGACGTTCAGCAACAGTCTAAATTAGACGAACGGTAGTTAAGATCGAAAGATCGAAACCACCCCGTGGCGTCCCGGAACCTCCGAGCTCGACTCGATGGGGAAGGGGTCCTCGCAAGAGGAAACGCCGAATCAAACAAGTCAACCAATCCTTCTTTCGAGAGGGAATTGGATCACACTTTCTTCGGAGAGTTTGATCATGGCTCAGGACGAACGCTGGCGGCGTGCCTAAAACATGCAAGTCGAACGATCCCTTCGGGGGTAGTGGCGAACGGCGGAGTAATACGTGAACAACGTGCCCTAAAGACTGGGATAGTCGCTGGAAACGGCGGGTAATACCAGATGTGGCTCCCACCCGGCATCGGGAGGGAACTAAATGGTTTTTCGCTTTAGGAGCGGTTCACGGCCTATCAGGTAGTTGGTGGGGTAACGGCCTACCAAGCCGACGACGGGTAGCGGGTCTGAGAGGATGGTCCGCTCGAGTGGGACTGAGACACGGCCCACACACCTACGGGTGGCAGCAGTTGGGAATCTTGCACAATGGGGGAAACCCTGATGCAGCGACGCCGCGTGGAGGATGACGGCCCTAGGGTTGTAAACTCCTTTTTTCGGGAAAGACTTAGGACGGTACCCGAAGAATAAGCACCGGCTAACTACGTGCCAGCAGCCGCGGTAAGACGTAGGGTGCAAGCGTTGTCCGGATTTACTGGGCGTAAAGCGCGCGTAGGCGGCTTGTTAAGTGTGAAGTGAAAGCTCCGAGCTCAACTCGGAAATTGCTTCGCATACTGGCTAGCTTGAGGGATGCAGAGGTTTGTGGAATTCCTGGTGTAGCGGTGAAATGCGTTGATATCAGGAGGAACACCCATGGCGAAGGCAGCAAACTGGGCATCATCTGACGCTGAGGCGCGAAAGCGTGGGTAGCAAACAGGATTAGATACCCTGGTAGTCCACGCCCTAAACGATGGATACTAGGCGTAAGAGGTATCGACCCCTCTTGTGCCGCAGCTAACGCATTAAGTATCCCGCCTGGGGAGTACGGCCGCAAGGTTGAAACTCAAATGAATTGACGGGGACCCGCACAAGCGGTGGAGCATGTGGTTTAATTCGATACTAACCGAAGAACCTTACCCAGGTTTGACATCGAAGGAAAGCACTAGAGATAGTGCCCTCCCCCACAAGGGGACCTGAAGACAGATGTTGCATGGCTGTCGTCAGCTCGTGCCGTGAGGTGTACGGTTAAGTCCGCCAACGAGCGCAACCCTCGTCCTGTGTTACCAGCATGAAAGATGGGGACTCACAGGAGACCGCCGGTGTAAGCCGGAGGAAGGTGGGGATGACGTCAAGTCAGCATGGCTCTTACGCCTGGGGCTACACACATGCTACAATGGGCGAAACAAAGGGCAGCAAAACCGCGAGGTGGAGCCAATCCCAAAAATACGCCCCCAGTTCAGATTGCAGTCTGCAACTCGACTGCATGAAGGCGGAATCGCTAGTAAACGCAGGTCAGCTATACTGCGTTGAATACGTTCCCGGGTCTTGTACACACCGCCCGTCAAGTCACCTGAATTGTCTTCACCCGAAGTCCGTGGCCTAACCCGCAAGGGAAGGAGCGGCCGAAGGTGAGGGGGGTAAGGGGGACTAAGTCGTAACAAGGTACCCGTACCGGAAGGTGTGGGTGGATCACCTCCTTAAAGGAGAAGCACTCCTGGCCACCACGGTGGGCAGGACATCTCCAGGTCGAACTGAACGTTTGACTCTTGAAGCTTTCAAGAAAACAGCCCGAGATTCGAAAGGATCTCGGGCTGTTTTGTTTTTGAAGCGGCTATGCCGCAGCCTTGCTCCGCAGCTCGACTTCGTGCCGCTTCAACAGCCGGATGACCGCCGACTCCGCGTCTTCGAGGAACGATTCGGCGTCGGCCTTCCTCCGCCGCACGATCTGGCGCAGCGTTCCCTTGGCGTACGAATCCAGCACCGCCGGATGCACGTAGCTCTTGCGACAGACTGTGGGCGTGTTGCCCAGCCGGTTCGCGACCTCCCGCATCACGTTCGCGACCGTCGCTTTCGCCTGCTTCTTCGTCTGCGGAACTTCCTCCAGTGCCAGAGAGGTCATGCAAAGAACCGTGGCGGCCCAGGTGCGGAAGTCCTTGGCCGTGAACGTCGCGCCCGAGATCGACTTCAGGTAGTTGTTCACGTCCTGCGACGTGACCGTGCACCGCCTGCCGTCGTTGTCCAGATACTGAAAAAGCTCCTGGCCGGGCAGCTCCTGCAGCCGCCGGACGACTCTCGCGAGACGACGGTCCTGAAGCTGGACTTCGTGCCGGATCTTGCTCTTGCCCACGAACCGGAACTCGATCGCGCTACCGCTGACCCGGATATGCCTCGAGCGCAGCGTGGTCAGGCCGTACGACTTGTTCTCCTTCGCATACTCCTCGTTCCCCACCCGGATGAGGCTGTGCTCCAGCAGGTAGACGATCGTCGCCAGAACCTTCTCCTTCGGCAGGCCCGGTTTGGCGAGGTCCCGGTCGACCCGCT
>DASWVS010000145.1:0-3108 GCA_036401135.1 Fimbriimonas sp. | reverse complement strand
AAGTAGAGCGGAGCAGGCGAAAACCCAATGAACGGCCCTCCTCATGGCGAAGAGCGCCGTTCGTACCCGTCTCGGCAGGCCCCGGATCGCTTCCCGCGAATCCGGTCTTAGGTCCGAATCGACCGCTCCCCTCGCCCATTCGCCTGCCGGCGAATCGCACGGGCGGAAGAAAGGTGGGCCATCGGACACCTGCTGTCTTTGACCAGCAAAGTTGCGGCGGCGTCTCTATCTGCGCCGCGGGAAAATTGCAAGTCCCTTCTGAAAAAGGAAGGGACGATCGCGAAAGCCGAGGAGATTGTCCCCGCCTGGACAGGGCCATCCCCTCGACTCGCGTTGCGCACGCCAGGCGCCCTCTCGGTCACCTGGCGTCGCCGCTCTGGCGGGGTCGGCGGAGGTCAGCCCTTGAAGGCGTTCATCACCCCGACCGTGTCGATCCGGACTGCCGGACCCATGGTCGAGGAGAGGGACACGCCCTGGAGGTAGACGCCCTTGGCCGTCGAGGGCTTGAGGCGCAGGACCATGCCGAGGATCTCGTTGAGGTTCGCGATGAGCTTCTCGTTCTCCATCGAGACCTTGCCCACCGGCGCGTGCACGATGCCGGCCTTCTCGACCCGGAACTCGATCTTGCCGGCCTTCGCCTCGCGAACCGCGCGGGTGACGTCGGTCGTCACCGTGCCGACCTTCGGGTTCGGCATCAGGCCGCGGGGACCGAGCACGCGGCCGAGCTTGCCGACGATGCCCATCATGTCCGGCGTCGCGATCGCCGTGTCGAAGCCGAGGAAGCCCTCCTCCTCGATGCGCTTGGCGAGATCCTCGGCGCCCACCACGTCGGCGCCGGCGGCCTCGGCCTCGCGGGCCTTGTCGCCCTTGGCGAAGACGGCGACCTTCACCGTCTTGCCGGTCCCGTGGGGCAGCACCACAGCGCCGCGGACCATCTGATCCGCGTGGCGGGGATCCACGCCCAGGTTCACCGCGACGTCGACGGACTCGTCGAACTTCGCGATCTTGAGCTCCTTGACGAGGTTGACCGCCTCTTCGATGGTGTAGCGCTTGGTGCGGTCGACCTTCTCGGCGACCTTGCGGAACTTCTTTCCGTGCTTTGCCATGTTCGCAATCTCCGCTGGGAGCGTCGGGGGCCCCCGCACCCGCAGCGCGGGAGCGGATGGCTCGTCTCGCGGTTCACGCGAGCTCGCTCCTTCCAGGTGTGCCCACGTCCCGCTCCCGCTCGCCGTCGCCGGCGGCGCCGCAGGACGCAGAAGGTCAGTCGACGACTTCGATCCCGGCGGACCGGGCGGTGCCCATCAGGCTGCGCATGCAGGCCTCGATGGATCCCGCGTTCGTGTCCTGGATCTTCGTCTTGGCGATCTCCTCGAGCTTCGCCCGGGTGACCGTGCCCACCTTCTCCTTGCCGGGGCGCGGTGAACCGGAGCCCTTCTTCTTCTCGGTGTGGAGACCGGCCGCCTTCTTCAGGAGGGCGGACGCCGGCGGCGTCTTGAGGACGAAGCTGAAGGAGCGATCGGCGTAGATCGTGATCACGACGGGGATCATCATCCCGTCCTTGATCATCGGCTGCGTCGCCGCGTTGAACTCCTTGCAGAAGCCCATGATGTTGACGCCGTGCTGGCCGAGCGCCGGGCCCACCGGCGGGGCGGGATTCGCCTTGCCAGCCGGAATCTGGAGCTTGACCTGCCCCGTGACCTTCTTTGCCATTGCGAACTACTCCATGTGGTCCAAGCGGCGAAGGGCCGTTCCCCACGCCTCCCACTCTCGTGTCGAGCCTCCCGGACACCGCTTCGCGGTCGCCGTGGAGGCCGTCCCTGCTCTACTGCGTCTTCTCGACCTGCATGAAGTCGAGCTCGACCGGGGTCGCCCGGCCGAAGATCGAGACCAGCACGCGGAGGCGCCCCTTCTCGGCGTTGACCTCCTCGACCGATCCGTTGAAACCGGAGAAAGGCCCGTCGACCACTCGGATCGAGTCGCCCGTCTCGAACTGCACCTTGGGCTTGGGCTTGAGGGTCCCCTCGGAGATCTGCGAAGAGAGCCGCTCGACCTCGGCGCGCGAGATCGCCGGGACGTCCTCGGGGGTCTTGCCCCCGCCGACGAAGCCCGTGACCTTGGGGGTGCTCTTCACCAGGTGCCAGCTCGCCGGGCCCATCTCCATCTCGACGAGGATGTAGCCCGGAAAGAACTTGCGCTTCGAGGTGCGCTTCTCGCCCTTCACCATCTCCACCACCTGCTCGGTGGGGATGAGGATCTCGCCGAACTGATCCTGGAGGTTGTGCTGCCGGATCCGCTCCTCGAGGGACTTGCGGACCTTGTTCTCGTAGCCCGAGTAGGTGTGGACTACGTAGTGCTTCTTGGCCATGGAGCGCTCCACATGCGTTCGCTCGCCACCGGGCGACGTCACGCGAAGAGGCCCTGGGCCCAGTGGATCCCGGCGGGCAGCCAGTCGGACATCACCTTCGCCGAGACGAAGTCCATGAGCCCGAGCAGCACGGCGGCGACCAGGGTGACGATCACGACTGCGCCGGTGGCGGCGCGGATCTCAGGGAAGGTCGGCCAGGTCACCCGCCGCAGCTCTGCAGCGACGTCCTGACCGGTCTCCTGGACCTTCGGGTTGAACCAGAGCGCCAGCGCCGCGCCCACCGCCAGGACGATCGCGGCGCCCCACGAGAGGGTGATGCCGCCGAACATCTCGGCGTTGGCCAGTTCGAGGCCACGCAGCAGGATGTCCGCAAGCCGCTCGAGGACGAGGGCCGTGCTGCCGGTGATCACGATGAAGCCGATTGCGAGGAGCCGCTGGTTGCTCATTTGGTTCCCGGGCTACGCTCCCGCCGCGAGGCGGGAGGTTGGAAGATGGCACGCCAGGAGGGATTCGAACCCCCAACAGGCGGTTTTGGAGACCGCTGCTCTACCGTTGGAGCTACTGGCGTATGAGAGCTTACTTCGTTTCCTTGTGCTCGGTGTGCGTCCGGCACCGCGGGCAGAACTTGCTGAGGACCAGCTTGTCCGTCTGCTTCCGCTTGTTCTTGTCGGTCGTGTAGTTCCGCTCTTTGCAAACGGTGCATTCGAGCGTGATGATGGTCCGATTTCCCATGGTCTCGTCCT
>DASWVS010000144.1:0-7461 GCA_036401135.1 Fimbriimonas sp. | reverse complement strand
CTCCCGGTACATCGGCCGGGCGAGACCTCGCAGATGAGGCAAGGTGTAGAACTCCATCGCCATCCCGGGGTCGTATTGGTTCCACACGCCCCCATAGCCTCCGACCTTTCCGTCCACCGTCACGAGATAAGCATCGGCAAGGCCGCGCCTCAGGATCGAGTCGTGGATGATCTGGCACGCAGCCTCCTGTCGGTAAAGGTCCCGCATCGCCTCGACCTCGGCGTACTTGGCCCCTCGTGCGCAGATCTGCATGCCCTAGCCTACGACAATCGCAGGCTCTCCAGCGTAAACCTCTCCGATCTGGGGGCAACCCGATATCGGGGTGCGGCTGAAAACGGCAAGGCCTCCGCTGGTCTGTGGGTCGAGGACCACCTGTCGGAGCCATTCGGGGACTGCATCGGCAAACGACAGGCTCTCGCCCAGGAACAGCCGGTTTTTGTCCGCGCCGCCGGTCAAGTTTCCTGCTTCGGCAAGCTCTTGCACCTCCGGCAGAAGCGGCAGTGCCCGGGCGTCGATGCGGATCGAGACCCGGCTTCCGCGCGCGACGTTGAACAGATGACCCGCCAGGCCGAAGCCGGTGATGTCGGTGGCGCACCGGACTCCCGCCGCCTGCGCCTTCTCCATCGCTTCCCGGTTCAACGCCGACATCGACTCGGTCGCCGCCGCGAGCGCCTCGGGAGGACATGCGTCGAACTTCGCCGCAGTGGTCACGATCCCCGTTCCCAGCGGCTTCGACAAGTAGATCCCATCGCCCGGTCTCGCCGCTGTGTTCTCGAACGTGCGGGAAGGATCGACGACCCCCGTGACCGCCATGCCGAACTTGGGCTCGGCATCCTCCACGCTGTGCCCTCCGACGACCGCCGCGCCCGCCTCGAGCGTCTTCTCGTAGGCGCCCCGCAGCACTTCTGCCCAGACCTCGGGCGGGGCAGCGGTGGGATCGAAGCAGGCGATGTTGAGCACCGTGAGCGGGCGTCCTCCCATCGCGTAGACGTCGCTGAGCGCGTTCGCCGCCGCGATCGCGCCATAGGCGTAGGGATCGTCGACCACAGGGGTGAAAAAGTCCACCGTCTGCACAAGCGCCATCTCGTCGGACAGCCGAAAGACTCCCGCGTCGTCGGACGTTTCAAAGCCGACGAGCAGGCTCGGGTTGGCGGCGTTCGGTAAACGGCGGAGGACCTCCGCCAACTGGGCCGGGCCCAGTTTCGACGCTCAACCGGCGCAACGGACGAGATGCGTGAGCCGCATGGGGTTAGGATACCGGCCGGGACGCAGCCTTCAGGGACTCGAGGTGCGCCTGCAGTCCGGAAAGTCGTTCCATCCCGGCCCAGCGCGCTTCCGAGACGCCCATCCCCTTCTCGATGAAAGCATCCAACTCCCTCGCCCGCTCCGGGGCTTCGACCCACTCGGGGTCGGTGCCGTCGGAGCGATCTTCGATCTGGTCGACGGACAGGAACGCAAGGTCGATCAGGCTTACGAAGCCGCGACAGTCTCCGAGCGTCGTGATCGGCCGAGGATGCTGCCCTTGCAGGCATGCCAGATAGTGCCGCAGGTTCGCGAGGAGGCTCTCCTCCGTCCCCGGCCATACTGCCGCGAGCGTCTCCTTCGACCCGTCGCGCCGGACGATGGTCGCCGTATGCGAGGTGTCGATGCGGACAGCGGCGTCCTCCATCACGATCGTCTCCTCGTTCCGATGCTCGCCACGGCAGGCGTGCGACGCGGCGATCCGCAGCCATGGGCCGCCGGTCAGCTGCGCTTCGAGGAAGACCGTATCGAAGCTCTCGATCCGCCGGTAACGCTGGAGCGTCGCTCGGACGGCTTCGACCTCGGCGACGGCGTCCACCGCGCCGCCGCACATGAACAGGGCGTTCTGAACGTAGTGGGCCATCGCGTTGCCGATCGGGTTGTCCAGGACCCAGCGGTCTCCGAGCCGGATCCGTCCCGCCCAGGACGCGCGCTCGTAGTAGCTCCGGTGGCGGGGCCAGTAGCCGACGAACGTCGCCCCCAGCAGCTTCCCGAATTCGCCGGAAAGGATCCGCGCCTTCAACCGTCGGCGCATCGGATCGATCACGAAGTTGAACCCGACCTGCGTCTTTCGGGCCGCGCGATCCTCAACCTCGAGCATCTCGAGGTACTCGGGCCACCAGAGCGTCGGCGGCTTCTCGAGGTAGCACGCCACCCCATGCCGGACCGCCATCTCATGCATCGGCCGGTGCAGCGGGACCGGAACGGGCAGGGTGAGCAGGTCGAGGTTGCCGCTTTCTGCGCCCAGCAGCGTTTCCAGGTCTCGGTAGAGCCTGATCCCGCGCGCGGCCATGTCTTCGTCAAGGTCCATGAGGGGGTCGCACGCCGCGACCACTCGACAGAGCCCCTCCTCCTCGAGGCGGCGGAGCGCCCGGTGGTGGGCGGCGGCAAAGCCCCCCAGCCCCGCAACGCACACGCGGAGGACGGAGTCGGTCTCGATCGGCATCGTGGTTCTATATGGCACATGGCGGGGCACTCAGCCATAATCAGGCAACACATGGGGGCGGTGCTACTAGATGCGGGCGACATCCGGCGGACGCTGGGCCGAATGGCGCATGAGATCCTGGAGGACAACCAGGGGGCCGAAGGCGTCGTCGTCGTCGGCATCCTGCGACGCGGGTGGCCGGTCGCGAAGCGGCTCGCCTTCCTGATGACGAACATCGAGGGGACGACCGTGCCGTGCGGCAAACTCGACATCCGCAACCACCGGGACGACCGGCCGACCGTCGCCGAGAGCGAGACGGAAGTGCCGTTCCAGGTCACCGACAAGACGGTGATCCTGGTCGACGAGGTGATCTACACCGGGCGCACGATCCGCGCGGCCATGGACGCCCTGATGGCGCTGGGCCGCCCGAAAGCGGTGAAACTGGCGGTTCTGGTCGACCGGGGGCACCGCGAACTGCCCATCGAGCCGAACTATCGGGGTAAGACGGTCATAACCGATCGCGGCGACCACATCGTCGTCAAGGTCAACGAGATCGATGGCGAAGACGCGGTCGTTCTCGAGAAGACAGGGGAATAACGAAGGACATGCCACGACATCTGCTGGGAATTCGGCAGCTCGACAAAGGCGAGATCGAGGACCTCCTCGCCCTCGCCGCGGACTTCAAGCTGCGGGTGATCGAGAACAAGCCGCTGCCGGAACTGGGCAAGAAGGTGGTGGGCATGCTGTTCTTCGAGAACTCGACGCGCACCCGGGTCTCCTTCGAGCAGGCGGCTTACTACCTCGGCCTGAAGACCAGCAACTTCGCCGTGGCCAGTTCCAGCATGAACAAGGGCGAGACGCTGAAGGACACCATCCTCACGCTTCGATACGAGCGCCTCGAGGGCCTGGTCATGCGCCACCGGGAGTCGGGGGCGCCCACGCTCGCCGCCCGTCACTTCGGCGGGCCGGTGCTGAACGCGGGGGACGGCCAGCACGAGCACCCCACCCAGGCGCTTGCGGACGCCCTCACCATCATCGAGCGAAAGGGCGATCTGGAAGGCCTGAAGGTGGCGATCGTCGGGGACGTGGAACACTCTCGGGTGGCGCGGTCCAACGCCTGGCTCCTGCACAAGATGGGCGCGGAGGTCCGCTTCGTCGGCCCCCGGACCCTCGTCCCGCCGCACACCGCCCTCATGCCGGGAAAGGTCTTCTACGACCTTGTCACCGGGATCGATGGCTGCGACGTGATCTACACCCTGCGCCTCCAGCACGAGCGGATGACCGAGGGCCATCTCTCCTCGATCGGCGAGTACACGCGGATGTACCAGATCAACCGCGAGAATCTGAAGTATGCCGCCGAGGAGGTGCTCGTGATGCATCCCGGCCCGATCAACCGGGGAGTGGAGCTGGACGACACCGCCGCCGACTCCGACGTCTCCGCGATCACCGCCCAGATCGAAAACGGCATCTTCG
Organism: Fimbriimonas sp.; assembly: GCA_036401135.1. Classification (GTDB taxonomy): domain Bacteria; phylum Armatimonadota; class Fimbriimonadia; order Fimbriimonadales; family Fimbriimonadaceae; genus Fimbriimonas. The sequence continues at coordinate 3,542 of DASWVS010000144.1, read as the reverse complement.
TCCGCATGGCCGGCCTCTACTGGTGCTTCGGCGAGAACTGAGCTCCAGGGCTGGTGAACCCGCGTTCCGCTTTTCGCCATACTAGGACAGTCCTATGCGCACGCTCCTAAAGAACGGTCGTATCCTCGATCCGAGCCAGGAAATGGATCTTGTCGGCAGTGTCTTGATCGAGGACGATCAGGTCGTCGAGGTCGGCCAGATCGCCGACCAGGAGGATATCGACGAGACGTACGACTGCACCGGATTCTGGATCACCCCGGGCCTCGTCGATCCCCACGTCCACCTTCGGGAGCCGGGCTCCGAGCACAAGGAAACGATCAAGACCGGCACGCAGGCGGCGGCGGCGGGCGGCTACACCACCATCTGCTGCATGCCGAACACCCAGCCGGCGCTCGACGCCCCGTCCCTGATCGACTTCATCCTGGACAAGGCGGCCTCGCCCGAGGCGGGAGGCGTGTTCGTGGCTCCGGTGGGAGCCCTGACCCGGGGGATGGAGGGCAAGGACCTCGCCGACCTCGCCGCCCTGAAGAAGGCGGGCATCGTCGCCGCGAGCGACGAGGAGTTCCCGATCCAGGACGCGAGCGTGATGACCCTCGCCATGGAGTTCTGCGTCCAGCTCGACCTGCCGATCATGGCGCATTGCGAGGACACCACCCTCACCAAGGGCGGCAGCATGAACGAAGGCGCGATGAGCGCGATGCTCGGGTTGAAGGGGATGCCCCGATCCGCCGAGGAGATCGCCGTCATGCGCAACTGCCTCCTCTCCCTTCACACCGGGTGCCACATGCACGTGATGCGCGTGAGCACCTGGGGGGCGGTCGAGATGGTCCGCCAGGCGAAGTTCCTCGGCGCCCCGGTCACCGCCGAAGTCTGCCCGATGCACTTCACCTTCACCGACGAGAACGTGGGGGACTTCGACACGCGGTTCAAGATCACTCCGCCCCTGCGGACGCAGGTCGATATCGAGCTTCTGATTCAGGGCCTGCAGGACGGCACGATCGACTGCATCGCGAGCGACCACTCGCCGCACGCGGCTCATGAAGTGGACGTACCCTTCCAGCAGGCTCCCTTCGGAAGCGCCCAGCTCGAGTCGGCCTGCGCCGTAACGCTCACCATGCTCACGCACAAGGGCGTGATCTCGCCCCTGGATACGATCCGGAAGCTCAGCACCAAGCCGGCCCAGATCCTGCGCCTGGACGCGGGCACCCTCAAGCCCGGCGAAACCCCCGTCGCCCAGGTGACCGTGATCGATCCGGATTGCGAGTGGACGTTCGACCGCAACAAGACCTTCAGCAAGAGCAAAAACACCCCGTTCCACGCGATGAAGATGCGCGGCAAGCCGCTCCTCACCTTCGTGGGAACCGAGATCTACCGGGATGCGTTGTTCCCTGGCGAACGGTATGCCATCGCTTGACCGGGCCTTCGGCCTTCTGCTTCTCGGGGCGGCGGTACTGGCCGGTTGCCAGTCGCCGACGTTGCCCGATCCGAACGACCCCAACGACGTGACGGTCGTGCAGCCCCAAGTCCTTCGCGCCAGCCTCCGAGGCGCGGCGGAGGCGCTGAACGAGAGGCTCGAAAAGGGCGAGATCGACCAGCAGAGGTACGACCAGCTGATGGCGGAATACGCCGAGGACCTGCTCGGCCAGACCAAGATCGAGAGGATTCCGCACGGCCAGGCGTGGGAGTACGCGGAGATCTTCCGAACCGCGCAGCGCTGGCAGGACGCGGAGAAGGTGCTTCGGATCGCGGTGAAGGCGGCGAAAAACGAGGATCGCCGCGTCAACGACTCTCTCCGCCTGGCGCACGCGCTCGCCCAGCTGAACAAAGTTCCCGAAGCGCTCGAGGTCGCGCGTTCGACCTTCGACACCCCGGCGCAGGAGAAGGCGCCGATCCTGACGGCGGTGCTCCTGGAGATCGTGCCCGCCGCAAAGGGCAAAGGATCGGACATGGAGCTCGCCCGGCTGCTCGAGGACGCCATCGGTCAAGCGGACCAGACGATCGTCGATCCGGACACGCAGCCCGGCTCCGCCTTTATCGCTGCACGCCCGCACCACATCCGCAACGCGTGGCGAACGGTCGTCGACCTCTACCGCGCCGTCGGGCGAGAGGACCTCGCCGCCGAAGCGATCCGCCGAGAAGAAGAAGCCTCCCGCCGAGGCAACACGATCTAGGTCGGTGTTCGGGGTCCGGTGTTAGGCGCTCGGTGGACCGTCACTCTGCAATCTGCAATCTGCAATCTGCAATCCGTTCAGGGCGTGAACTCCGACAGGAGAAACACCAGCGGGGCTTGCCAGTTGATCGCGATCTCGTTCGTGGTGAAGCTGGCAAGTTTGTCCTCCCACTGCCTCGCCGGCGGCGTTTTGCCGCTGGCATTCGGACCACCCATGAGGAGCCCCGGCCAGGGCTGTTCCATGCCGTCCGCCCCGCTCGGGCGGTGGTGGGGGTTCATCGCCCACTTCGTTCCCACGTGGGTCACATAGCTCGTGTTGAACGTGTTGCGCCCAAACAGGTAGTGGAGGCAATCGAGGGCGCCGTTGCGGAACGACTCGTCCTTTTGGAAGCGGTTCGCAACCAGCAGCATCATCCCGTAGTTCGCGAGGACGGCGTTGCTGCCCCAGATGTAGTCCTTGGACAGCATCGGCACGCGGTAGCCGTTCTTGCCGATCCGCTCGACGATCTCCCGCGCCGCTTGCACCGACTCGGCCTTGATCTGGTCCTTCACCTTGCGGTCGCCGGCTTTTCCCAGCGCATAGGCGTACTTCGCCATGTTGTTCACGACCGGCCAGCCCTGGGCGGCATCGCCCTTCACGGACCATTTCGCCTGGTGCGCGAGGAAGTAGGCGTCGTACGGCTTCTTGCCCGTCGTGCGGAAAAGCTCCGCCGCCGCCCAGAGACGCTCGTCGCTCGGATCGCGGTCGCCGTAACCGCCGGTGTTCACGCCACGCGGGTTCTGGAACGTGTTGTCGGGATGGGTCTGCAGCCAGGCCCAGGCCTTCTCCGCCGCCGCAAGGCACTTGGCCGCGTAGGCGCGGTCGTAGGGGCGGAAGACGCGCGCCGCGATCGCCGCGACCGCGGCCAGGTCGGCGGTGGCGGTGGTGTTCTTGAACGGCTCTTCGCCCGTTCCGATGATCAAGGTCGGCCCCTTGTCGTCCTTCGGCATGATGAAGCCGGGGAAATTGGCGGTGGTCTCCTTGTGCCAGGCGCCGCCGTCCTCGTCCTGCATCTTGAGCATCCAGTCGAGGTTCCACCGGATCTCGTTCAGCATGTCGGGCACCTTGTCGCCCGATTCGGGAATGGCGAGGTTCTTCTTCGCGAGCTTCGAGGCGTTCAGTTCGAAGGCCCAGAGGAGGGTGCCGGTGGTGATGCCGGAGTTCACGACGTACTTCCCGTAGTCGCCGGCGTCGTGCCAGCCCCCGCGACAGTCCCGGGTCCCGGACTTGCCGCTGGAAGGGTGGTATTCGGCGGGAGCGGTGTGGCAGGCCGCGTAGGCGTATTCGGGGAAGTCCGGGGCGAGCGTCACGTTCGTCCCGCAGCGTTGTCCG
>DASWVS010000143.1:0-4071 GCA_036401135.1 Fimbriimonas sp. | reverse complement strand
CCGTGGACGAACAGGTAGTCCTGGTAGTCGCCTTTGGCGAACAGTTCGCGCTCCCACTTGGAGACCTCGTGACCCATGGTTACGATCTGAAAACCGACCGTATCCCTTCGATCCGGCCCCTCTTGCGCCGGGAGGAAGAAGTCGGAGAGGCACAGGCGCCTGCCGTCCCGCTGGCGCGGGAAGGTGAATCGAAGCCTTTCGGCCGCCCGGTCCTCCTGATAGACGACCAGGTCGTTGCCCTCGCTGGCGCATGGGAAATAGCCCCACTTCACCCGAGGTTTGAGCACCGTCGCCAGCTCGCGCTTCATCCGTTCGAAGACCGGGCCCGCCTGGTCCTCGATCCACCGTGAGAAGTCGGGGTTGCTCATCCCTTCCGGACGCTTGAACTGCCACTGCCCCCGGAAGAGCGCGATCGGGTTGATGTACTTGTACACCTCGTGGATGTCGAACCTCGTGTGCTTCCTCGCCCCGTAGAAGGGCAGCGCGGGAGGGTCCTGGACCGGAACGATATCCGACCGCTCGCCGGTGAACACGTAGAGATCGGGTTCGAGGGCGTCCGTTCGGTGGGAGGCGAGGCGTGGCACGCCCTCCTCCTCGGTCGCGGCCTCGTGGTAGTCGGGCACCGCCGGGTCGTTGATCTCGCCCATCAGCCTCAACCCCTCGAAGGCATCCTGCGCATAGTACACGCGGCCCTCATACAGCGAGCGGAGATCCTTTTCGACGTAGGAGCGCGTCAGCGCGGCGCCTCCAAGGATCACCGGATAGTGGGACAGCTTCCGCTCGTTCAGTTCGAGGAGGTCGTCCCGCATCACGACCGTGCTCTTGACGAGCAGGCCGCTGAGGCCGATCGCCTGGACCTTCTCGGCTTGGGCATGGTCGATGATCGCGTTGATCGGCTGTTTGATGCCGATGTTGACCACCCGGTATCCGTTGTTGCTCAGGATGATGTCGACGAGGTTCTTGCCGATGTCGTGGACGTCGCCCGCGACCGTCGCCAGAAGGATCGATCCCTTCTCGGATCCCTCCACCTTCTCCATCAAGGGCTCGAGGAACCTGACCGCCGCCTTCATGACTTCGGCGCTCTGGAGCACGAACGGCAGCTGCATCTTGCCCGCGCCGAACAGCTCGCCCACCGTTTTCATGCCGTCGAGGAGGATCTCGTTGATGATCGTCAAAGGCTCGTACGACTCCCGCGCGAGTTCGAGGTCTCTTTCGAGCCCTTTCTTGATCCCGTCGACGATGTGCTTCTTCAGACGATCTTCGACCGACAGGCCGGCGAACGGATCCGTGTCGGTCGACGTCGCCTTCACGTTCTCGAACCGGCGCATCAACTCGATCAGGGGATCGTAGGTACAGACGCGTTCCAGGTTCTCTTCGGCCATGGGCGAATAGGATACCGTTCCGGCAAGCCACAATAGGCGGATGGATGTTGGCTTGGGCACGCTGCTCGCTCACGACGGAGGGACTCAATCACACACGGGGGCGGTAGCCCCGCCGATCTACCAGACCTCCACCTTCGTCTTCGACACGATGGACGAACTGCTGGCGGCGATGGCCAAGAACCCGGCCGGTCCTCCCTACCACTACAGCCGCGTCGGCAACCCCTCCGTCGAGTTGGCGGAAAAGAAGATCGCCGCGTTGGAGGGCACGGAGGCTTGCCGGCTCTTCGGATCGGGAATGGCCGCCATCTCCTCCGCCATCCTGAGCTGTGTGGATGCGGGCTCGAACGTGATCCTGGTCGATACCTGCTACAACCCAACACGGGTCCTTCTGCGGGACTACCTGGCGAAGTTCGGCGTTTCACTGACGATGGTCGCCGGAACGTGCACCGACGAGGTTTTGGACGCCATCCGGCCCGAAACGCGGCTCGTGTTCCTCGAGTCGCCGAGCAGCCTGCTGTTCCGCCTCCAGGACGTCGCCGCCATCGCGACGGCCTGCCGCGAACGGGGGATCTCGACCGCGATCGACAACACCTACAGCACTCCGCTGCACTTCCAGCCGGCGAAGCTGGGCATCGACCTCGTCTGCCACAGCGCGACGAAGTTCCTGAGCGGCCACTCGGACGTCGTCGCCGGTGCGATCTGCGCCAGCCGAGAGCGGATCGAGCGGATCACGAGGAACGAAGTGAGCCTGTTGGGGGCGGTGCTCCACCCGTTCTCCGCATGGTTGCTGACCCGGGGAATGCGAACGCTCCAGCTAAGGCTGCGGCAGCATGAAGCCGCCGGAAACGCGGTCGCGGCCTGGCTCGAGGACCGTCCCGAGGTTGCCCGAGTCCATCACGTGAGCCTGCCGAGCCATCCGCAGCACAAGCTCTTCCGCCGCATGATGAAGGGCTCCAGCGGCCTTTTCTCGTTCGAACCGAAGGTTCAAGATGCGGATCGGGTCAAGGCGTTTGCCGACAGGCTGAGGCTCTTCGGACGGGGGGTGAGTTGGGGCGGCTACGAGAGCCTCGTGATCGCGCTTCCGGTCCACCCGATCGACTACCCCGAGCCCCGGTGGATCGTCCGGCTCTTCTGCGGACTGGAAGAGCCGGAGGATCTCCTTCGCGATCTGGAGCAGGCGCTGGCCGAGATCGCGCCCTGATGCGTCAGTGGGCGAGGATCTCGACGTCCTCGACGTCGAGCGGAAGCGCCACGCGGCCGCCCCGGCGGGCTGATTCATAGGTGGCGAAGATCAGTTCCGTGGCCATGAGCGCCTTCCGGCCCGACAGTTCGGGCTCCCGACCCTGCCGGAGCGATTCGACCACATCGATCACCGCCGCGACGGTCCCGACCGGCGCGGCGGGCTCGGGAAGGACGACCTCCTCCCAAAACGTTTGGCCCTTCGACCAGACACGCAGCGTGTCCCACCCCGTAGCGCTGACCTCGATCGTGCCCTCGGTTCCGGTGACGCGGTTCATCGCACCCCAATCCGACTCGAAGCCCGTCATCATGAGCCCACGAACGCCGTCGGCGAACCGGATCGAGGCGACCCCCTGGCTCTCGACCTTGACGCCGAAGATCGTCTTGCTGTTGGACGGATCGACTTGGCCGAGCACCCATTCCGCCGGCGTCTGCCCGTTGTAGAAGAACATCATGTCGAACCAGTGCGTGCCCCAGTCGAACAGGTTGTCGCACTGCATCTCGATCCGCTTCAACTCGCCGATCCTCCCTTCCTGGATCATCTTCCGGGCGGCGACGTAGGGAGGATCGAAGCGTCGCTGATGGTTGAAGGAGAGCTGGGTACCGCTCTTTTCGCACGCCTCGACCATTCGGCGGGCCGCCTTCCACGTCGGGGCGATCGGCTTCTCGCAGTGGACGGCGCGAACGCCCGCCTCCGCACAGTCCACCACCATCTCCTCGTGCAGGCCGATCCAGGTACTGACGGAGACGATGTCGGGCTTCTCCTTGGCGAGCATCTCGCGGTAGTCCTCGTAGATCGCGTCGCCTCCGATGTCCTGCTGGAAGGCTTTGGCGTTCTCGCAGTTGACGTCCGCCAGCGCGACGATCCGGCAGCCGGCGGCGAGGTAGCCCTTCGCGTGGTCGCGAGACATACCGAAACCTGTCGAACCCTCCGTTCGGAAAGGCCGCCCACACCCGATGATCCCTACTCGAAACGCATCCATCTCGACCCCATGCTACCTTTGCCTCGGGCCATCTCCGACATCCGTCCAGGGAACTGCCATCGCAAAGCAGAACCGGCCGCTGGCTTTCATCCAGCGGCCGGTTACAACGCTCTGCGAGAACGTTGGAGCTTTACTTCGACTTGTTGTCGCCGGGGAGCGTGCCGCCCCGGATCTCCACCAGGTTGGTCTTGCCATCCTTGTCGGAGTCGAGCCCCTCAACCTTCTTGAGCACGCTGCCCGTGAGAACCTTCGTATTCTCGCGTGTCATCGCGTTCTGAAGGTCGACACCGTACGCATTGAGCTTGGGGCCTTTGGTGTGGCAGACCGCGCAGTTGGCCTTTCCGAGCGCCGACGTTTTCTTGATATCGTAAGTGCCCTGGAAATCCTTGACGAAGGAGACTTTCGCCACTGCCAGCGCACACACGGTAAGGGTAACACACGTAAACAAGGCTTTTCGAGACATCGAG
>DASWVS010000142.1:0-7401 GCA_036401135.1 Fimbriimonas sp. | reverse complement strand
TGGCGTTCTACCCCGACGGGACGTCGGACGGCGGCGGCCTGAGCGTCAGCGACGATGGCAGGATCCGCTCGTTCGAGGTGACAAGGAGCGGCCATCTGAGGGTCCTTGAGGGCGAGATGTCCGACCCGACGATGGAACGTTGGCAGGCAGGGGACAATGAGCAGAGGATCTAGCCGCGGCTTTACGCTCGTCGAGGCCCTCGTCGCCGTCGCGCTCCTGGCCATCGGGGTGGTGAGCACGATGAGCGCCCTCGGATCGATGGTGCGCACCGAGGTCGGCGTCCGCGAGCGCGAGAGGATGCTCACGCTGGCCACGGCCAAGCTGAACGAGCTCCTGGCGACCGGCGACGCGCAGAACGCCCTCGCCAGTGGCGACTTCCAGGACTACGAGGAGGACCGTTACTCGTGGAGCGCGGACGTTCAGCCGACCGGCATCGAAAACCTGAACGCGCTGACGGTGACGGTCGAACGGCTCAACGACCGCGATCGGTCCACCACCGTCGAGGCCCTCATGTTCACTGCGCCGGAGACGGGGACCGGGGAGGAGGGACAGTGACCTTTCGCCGCGGTTTTACGCTGGTCGAGCTGCTGGTGGTCATCGGGATCACCGGAATCGTCACGATGGCCGCCACCCGAGCCTACATCGAGGGAATCACCTTCGACGAGAGGGTCCGGTCGGGGCGGGCGGAGGCGGCGGAGATCCGGCTCTTCGAAGAGAGGATCACCGAACTGCTGAGGGGCGCCTATGTGACGACGCTTCCGGACGACACTTCCTCGGCCTTTATCGGCGACATGGGGCAGGGCGAAACGGGCGGGTCCGGCGGCACGGCGAACACGCTGACGTTCACGACGTTCGGCGGACGGCTCTCCACGCGCTTCCTCTCTGCGCCGGTCGACGAGGATTTCGAGACACTGAACGACCGCTTTGGGCCGCAGGGCGGGCTGGCGGAGGTCTCGCTCTCGCTCACTCCCGTCGGACAGCCGAGCGTCGACGAGGACGGTTTGTATCTGCGGATCCAGCGCCCTGCAGACGGTGACCCTACACAGGGCGGCTACGAGGAGCTCCTCGCCCCCGGGATCACGGACGTCACCTTCGAGTTTTTCAACGGCCTCGCCTGGCAGGAGAACTGGGACACCCGCACGATGACGACCCGGCGGCTGCCGTCCGCGGTCCGGATGATCTACGAGCGCGAGGACGAGCCGACGCGGGTGGTCGTGGTGCGGCTCCCGCACAGCGACGCCACACCGAACAACCCGGTAGGTGAGGTCGAATGATGCTCAGCCGCCGCGGCTCGGTCTTCATCGTGTCCCTGGCCGTCGTCGCCGGGCTGGTCGCGGTTCTGGCCACGGTCGCCTCGACCCAGCGATCGGTGATCCGAGCGCAGATCAACCGGGGCGAACGAGTGCGGGCTCGGATCGCCGCCGAAGCGGCGGTGCAGCGCGCGATGGCGGAGCTGTCGCTCCAGGAACAGAACGCGCCCACGCTGCAGACCGACGCCTGGTACGACCTGGGCCGCGCCGGCGCCGACCGGTTCCTGGTGGGCTCCGAGTCGTTCCGGATGGAGCTGATCGACGCGTCCTCCCGGATCAACCTCAACACCGCCACCCAGGAGCAGCTGCAGAGCCTTCCCCTGACAACGGAGCAGATCTCTGCGCTCCTCGACTACCGGGAGAGCAACCGCGAAGCCCGTATCGACGGCGCGAAGGACGAGTACTACAGCAATCTTTCAGAGCCGTACAATGCCAAGCTGCGGCGGTTCGACACGGTGGACGAGGTGCTTCAGGTGAAGGGCTTCACGCCGGACGTCCTCTTCAACCCGCAAACCGAATTCGTCAACTCGGCGACCATCACGCAGGGGCGCGCCGAGGATCGACTCCCGCTTTACGAGATGCTGACGGTCGATTCGTACAGCGCCCAGACGACGGCGACGGGCCAGGCGAAGCTGAATATCAACGGCGGCAACCTCACCGCTTCCACGCTCGCGGAACGGATCGGCGTTTCGACCCAGGTGGCCCAGGCGATTCTTGGGACGCAGACCAACAGGAACCGCTACGCCCGGATCGGCGATGTGCTCGCGAGGGCGCCGTCGAACGCGCACGCGGCGATCCTGGACAATGTCACCGTCAACGCAGCCAATCCCGTCGAGGGGAAGATCAACATCAACACCGCCACCGAGGAGATTCTCCTGACGATCCCGGGATTGACGCCGGACGTCGTGCAGGGCATCCTGCAGCGCCAGCCGAACGGCGGCTTCACCCAACTGAGCGACATCCTTTCCGTGCTCGGCCTGAGCGATTTGAACGTGCTCCAGCAGGTCGCCGACGTCTTTGCCACAAGTTCGCAAAGCTTTCTGGTCCGGGCGATCGGCAGCGTGGGCAACGCCTCCGTCCCTATCGAGGCTCTCATTGTGATCGAGAACAACCAACCGCGGGTCAAGCAAATTCGGGACTACCCGCTCGACAACCCGATTGAAAGATGGAAGTGGGAAGAGGAAGCCTCGACCGAGGTTCCCCTGCTGGAGGCCGCGCGTTGAGTTCGCACCAGTCGCCGTTCGTTCTGGAATGGTCCCAGCGAGCCCTCGTCGGCTACGACGCCCGATCCAACACCACTCGGACGTTCTCTTCGGCCGAGGAGGTCGCCGGCGCCACGCGAGAGGCGATCGTGGCGGTGGGGCGCCGCTCGGTCTTCATCCGGTCGGTCCGCGTGCCCGACCTAGGATACGACGAGATCCGACAAGTGCTCCAGCTCAGGTTGGGCGACCTGTTCCCCGTCGCGACCCAGGACCTCGCCATCGACTTCCAACTGACCGACGACCTCAACGCCGAGGGGAGGCTCGCGATCGTCGCGGCGATGCCCACGATCGAACTGGCGCGCCTTTACGCCGATCTGCGGGCGGCGAGCGTCCGCATTATCCGGGTGGTCCCGGCGGCGATGGCTTCGGCGCTGATCGAAGGCGTCGACCACCAGCCGAGCGCGGTCGTCCAGCAGACGGTCGACGGCCTGGCGATCGACATCGTCGCCGGAGGAGCGATCCGACAAAGCCGCGTCACGAACCTGCCCCAGCAGATCGAAGCCGAGATATGCCGCACGTTCGGACTGACCGGCCTCGAGTGCGGAACCATCGTATCGGCAGGAGGGCTCACGCTTCCGTTCGCCGACCTCACCGTCAAGGAATCCGGGCTCACGGCTCTCTATCAGGCCCAGGACAAGCTCTCGATCAACCTGGAACTGCCGGAGGAGGTTGCCGCGCGGCGCAACCGGGAGCGAAGCCGCAAACAGCGCCTCGCCCTCCTGCTCATGGCGGCGGCAGGCGTGCTGGGCATCTACGTCTTCTTCGACTACAACGATTCGATCGCCGCGACGCGCCAGGTCCAGACCCGGCACGACCGCCGGATGAGGGCGCTAAAAACCCAGCAGGAGAGGCTCGAGACGGCGCTTGCCGCGACCGCAGCCCAGGAGAAGGAACTGGACCGCGCGTACCGTCCCGCACAGAAGTTCAGCGACGTCTACACGATTCTGGCGAACCGGACAAATGCCGGCGTCTGGCTGACCGGAGTGACGTTGGAGCGCGGCAAGGCGTTCTCCACGCGCGGCGTCGCGACCTCCAACGAGGCGATCGCCAGCTACCTGAAGGCGCTCAGTTCGGAAGACCGCTTCCGCGACGTTCGCCTCGTTTTCGCGAACAATTCGACGATCGAGGAGGTGCCTGTCGTCAACTTCAGCATCTCCGGATTCCCGGTCGGCAACCTGCCGCTCGTCGAGACCAAGAAGGGGGCGAAACGATGAGATTGATCCGCAAGGGAGACGATCCCGCGACCATGGCTTTGATGCTGCTCGCCGTCGGAACGATGGGGGCGACGCTGGTCACGATGCTGGCAGTCCCGAAGCCGGACATCCGCAGTCTGGAGCGCCGGTTCAAGAGCCGGGAGTACAGCACCCAGAACCTGGTGGACAAAGCGAGCGACAACCTCAAGAAGAGGCGCGCGACGGTCGTCACGCAAACGTGGAACGTTCCGGAGCAACAGGTGGGGCCGGCCGCACTCGCCAGTGCGACACGGCTCGTGAACCGCAACAAGCTCAACCTGATCTCGTTCCGTCCCCAGCGCCGCGGGGAGGACGGGTCGTTCGTCCAGCTTCCCTACCTGCTGACCGTCGACGGCTCGTACCCGGCGGTGCTCTCGCTGGTGAAGAGCCTCGAGAACCCGAACACGAAGCTGGCGGTCAGCCTGGTCCAGGTGACCTCGGCCGATGCCGGATCGGACCGCGTGACCGCCAGCATCGGGCTCGTGGCCTACCTGACCCCGAAGGAGTCCACACCGAATGGCTAAGATTTCGAAACCGGTCCTCTACACGATGATCCTGGCGGCGGGAGCGCTCATCTGGGTGTTCGCGACCGAGCCCGACCCCGCTCCGAAGCGCCCGGCTCGGAAGGCGGTGGCGAACACGACGCGCAAGGTCACGGAGACCTACCTGCCCGAGGATTACGAGCTTCGCTTCGCTTCGGTGAACGAAGCCGCGAAAAATGCGTTTAGACCATTGGTGGTACGTCGAAACACGGCTATGGTGGCAAGCCCTCCGGATCCGGATCGCATTCCTCTCGAAGCCATCGGCGAACCGGACTGGATCTATACGGGGATCGTGGAGGTCAACGGCACGACGATGGCGCTCGTCGAGAACGACTCGACGGGCGAAGGCGTCTATTTGCGCCGAGGCGACCGGTGGAAAAAGGTCGTGGTATCCAGCATCTCCGACGAAGCGCTGATGCTGACGGGTCCCGGCGGCACCCCCTATCGGATTAAACTGGGCGAAAGAGAGGGCGCCGGCGCAGCGGAGGCTCCGACCCCGGTTTCGCCGCCCCTCCAAGGAGTGATCGGCGCGACGCCGGGAGTTCCGGCGTTGCCGGGAGTCGTCCGATCGAATGATTTGAGCGTTCAGCCCGAACAGGCTATCGAAGGCCGGAGACCTCGGAGGAGGGATCGGCAATGGTAAAGGAAACCATGAAGTTAAAGACATCGGCTCTGGCAGTCGCCCTGATCGCCCTGACATCGACGAGCGCGCTGCCGCAGTTCGATTTCGGCGGCGGAGAAACGAACAACAAGCCGTGGGAGTCGTTCAAGCTGAATCCCAAGACTCGGGTCAAGCTCGGCTTCCGCAACGCCTCGGTCGACAACATCCTCGCCTTCTACCAGAAGCAGTCGGGTGTGACGATCGTCAAGGATCCCGCCCTCACGGGGACGTTAAGCCTCTCGAGCGCGAACCCCGTCACTCTGGGGAGCGCCTTTCAGATCCTTTCGACCACGTTGGGGCTGAAAAACTTTGAGATGCGCAAAGAGGGCAACCTCCTCGTGATCCGACAGCGCCAGGCTCGTCCCGCCGGGCCCCCGCAGGGCTTCCAGATGCCGGAAAACTCCGCGTTCGAACAGCCTCAGGCGGTTCTCAAGGTGTACCAGATCAAGTACGCGAACGCGAGCGCCGTTGCGCGAACCATCAACGACGTCTTCTCCGGCACGGGAGGAACGGGCGGGATGAACCTTCCGTTCGGCGGCGGTCAGATCCGATTCGGCGGTCCTGGAGCCAACAACAACTTCCAGAACATGATGCGAGGCATGGCCGCGCGCGGCCAGCAGACGCCGGTGCGGGCATCTTCGGACGACTTCTCGAACTCGGTGATCATCAACGCGCCCGACAGCCAGCAGAGGCAGGTCGCGGATCTGATCGCCCAGATCGACAAGCAGACGGACCAGCCGCAGACGGCCAAGGTCTACCCGCTGAAGTTCGCTTCCGCCTCGGAGATCGCGCCGGTCGTCCAGAATGTGCTCGTTTCCAACGCCCCAACGGGGCGCGGCGGAATCGGCAACCAGAACGTGCCGTTCGACCAGCGCATCCAGCAGGCGTTCCGCTTCGGCTCGAGCCAGGCGGCCTTCGGCCAGGTCGCCGCCGACCAGCGGACGAACTCCCTCGTCGTGACGGCGACGGATCAGAACCACGCGATCATCGACCAGGTGATCAAGGAGCTCGACAAGGAGGTCCAGGTCGCCAGCACGACCTTCGTCTTCCCGCTCTCGAACGCGCGGGCGGACGAGGTGTCGACGCTCATGAACCAAGCTTTCGGCCAGCGGCAGGGCATGGGCGGCGCCTTTGGCCAGAACCGCAACTGGAACAACCAAAACCGCAACTGGAACAACCAGAACAACCGGAACCGAAACCGCAACCAAGGGTTCGGAGGCGGCGGGGGCTTCGGCGGAGGCGGCTTCGGGCGAGGTGTCGAGGACGGCGAGGGTGCGAACGCAAGCCCGGACGGCAAGTACTTGCAGGTCGACCTCGAGGATCCGGATGCCGAAACCGGCGAACTGATGACCAACGTGGGCGTGACCCAGGGCTTCCAATTCTTCGGCGGCGCAGGTGCGCGGCAGCAGACTGGTGCCGGACAGACGGGAAGGGATGCCCAGGGACGGATCGTAAACCTCGCCGACCCCACAGGGCAGATTACGGTCATTCCCGATCCGAATACGAACTCGCTGATCATCGTCTCGACCCCTGAAAATGCCGACATGATCCGGCAGGTGCTCGAGCAGTTGGACAAGATCCCCGAGCAGGTGATGATCGAAACCCTGATCGTCGAAGCGAACTTGAACGACGACGAGAAGTTCGGTATCGACTGGCGGTACTCGTCATCGAAGGACGGCGTGACCCACACCGCCGGCCAGAACACGGGCGTTCCCACCGGAAACATCTTCGACGGCCTCCGCTATTCGATCACCGGCGGCAATTTGAACGCCTACATCAACCTGTTCAAGTCCGACAGCCGCTTCAGCATTCTCTCGACGCCGCGGATCTTTACCTCGAACAACTCGGAGGCGGAGATCAATATCAGCCAGAGCGTGCCCTACGTGCTGAGTTCGCGGGAGGACATCACGACTGGCGCGGTGAGCTACAACTACGCGTTCCTGGACGTCGGCATCATCCTCACCGTCCGGCCGCGGATCACCGCCAACGGGATGGTGGCGATGGATGTGACCCAGACGGCGAACGACCTTCAGGGCTACACCTCGTTCAACGCTCCCATCGTGAACCAGCGCCAGGCGGATACGACCGTCTCGGTCAAGGACGGGGAAACGATCATCCTGGGCGGCATCATCCGGAACACGGTGACGGCAGAGACGCGCAAGGTCCCGATCCTGGGCGACATCCCGATCCTTGGGAACCTGTTCAAGTCCACGACGAAGACGAAGGACAAGACCGAGCTGCTGGTGTTCCTGACGCCGCGCGTGGTCCGCAACCCGGACGAGGCGCAGAAGCTGCGCGAACAGCAGCAGAAGCAGCTGTCTCCCGATCTGCAGAAATCGATCGATCAGAAGGTGCCTCCCATCAAAGTCAATCAGGATGGCGGCGCCACCGAAG
>DASWVS010000141.1:0-3993 GCA_036401135.1 Fimbriimonas sp. | reverse complement strand
GTCTTGAAAAGGTCTCCCAGGGGATTGATCGGCGGCGAGTCGTCGGCGTGCCACGTGTAATATCCGAAGAGCCGCTCGCTTTTGTTGCCGGTGCCGACCGGCAACCCAGACAGCTTCGCGCTCTGGTCGAACAGGACGATCATTCGGCAGCGGGCGCAGACGTTGCCGACCCGCTGCGGGGTCATCTCGGGTTCGGCGCTCGCCAGATAGCCGTCGACCATCTGGGTGATCTCGATGGTGCGCTCGTTGATGCCCAGATCGTCGATCACCAACTGGGCGTGGTCGAGACTCTCCTGGGATGAGACCTTGTACGGCATGCGAAAGGCATGGACGTTCTCGGCGCCGAAAGCTCGGGCGCAGAGGTACGCCACGACCGCCGAGTCCACCCCGCCGGAGAGGCCGATCACCACATGACGCATGCTTCGCCGCCGGACGACTTCGTCCTGGAGAAACTTGATCAGCCAGCTGCAGACCATCGGCGCGTTGATGCGCAGCGGCTCGTCGGATTCTGGGTTGAAACCGGGTGCTCGAAGGACGGGCAAGGCCATGAGGAAAGCATACCGGCGCCCGGGGTGTGGAGGCGGGCCTCGCCGTCAATACCCCCGATGGCCCAACGCCTCAGCGTCCTCCATCCGTGGCAGGGTCCAAAGTCCCCCCGGGCGAGACGCCTCTGGATTGGACGGAGTCACTTGCTGTAGAGTAGGTCAAACAGCCGCCGGCGAATGAATATTACGATCCTGTAATATAGGCGGCGACCTCGAAGGAGCTGAATCGAAATGTCGGGAAGTTGGAAATACCTGTTGATGTTGCTGGTCGCGGTTTTCGCAGGCTATTTCGTTCTTAAGTTGGCATTCGTCCTCATCGGAAAGCTTCTCTCCTTGATCGTTCCGCTCCTCCTGATCGGCGGAATCGCGTACATCCTCTTCAGCATCATCAACCGCAAAGCGCTGAGCAGCGGGTCACGTCGTACGCTTCCCTGACTTCCACGTGCGGGATAATAGGCAACCATGTTGCCGTTGCTCCTGGCCGCCACCCTTCAGACGTCCGGCATCGAACGCGATGCATACGGGGTGCCCCGCGTCACCGCGCCGTCCCTCCAGGAAGCCTGGCGGCTCGCCGGGCGGGCGGTCGCCGAGGATCGGATCTGGCAGATGGAGCTCAGCCGCCGTCTGGCGCGCGGACGGCTCGCGGAGCTTCTGGGTAAGGACTATGCGAACTCCGACCGCGAGGTCCTCAAAACCGGCTACACCGACGAGGAACTGGCCGCGCAGTTCGAACGCCTCAACCCGGAGACCCAGGCGATGGTCCGGGCCTACGTGGACGGTGTCAACGACTTCATCGCGGCCGCTCCTGCCGAAAGGGTTCTGATGCCGGGCCATCGGTTGGAGCCTTGGACGATCGTCGACTCGATGGCGGTGGGGGTGCGGCTCTTCCAGATGTTCGGTCGCGGCGGAGCCGGAGAGCTGCGCAACATGGCGCTGCTCGGGTACCTGGAGAGCCGTCCGAACCTGAAGGGTAAATCGCTGGACGTCCTGGACGACTTCGCCTGGCAGAACGACCCAAGGTCCCCGGTGACAGTCGAGCGCGCCGACGACCCGATCAAGAAGCCCCCTGTGATCTTTCCCTCCTGGAGTCGAAAGACCACGGAAGAACATCTCGCCCAGGTGCCGAAGCTCGGCCTCCTGGA
Organism: Fimbriimonas sp.; assembly: GCA_036401135.1. Classification (GTDB taxonomy): domain Bacteria; phylum Armatimonadota; class Fimbriimonadia; order Fimbriimonadales; family Fimbriimonadaceae; genus Fimbriimonas. Next base: position 2,306 of record DASWVS010000141.1, on the reverse strand, counting down.
GCTCCTTCCGGCGATCCGCCTCGAGCAGCGGGACGAGTCGGCGAAGGTCGCCCAGGCGCTCAGCCTGCCGTGGAAGGCGGGAAGCTACGCGGCCGTCGTCGGCAAGGGGCGATCGGCGACCGGATACCCGGTCCTGCTCTCGGCTCCCCAGATGGGGTGGCAGACACCAAGTATCGTGCACGAGATGTCGATCCATGCCCCAGGCCTAGACGTGGCGGGTCTCGATGTCCCCGGGATGCCGGGGATCGCCATCGGCGCCACCCCCGACATCGCCTGGGGCATCACCTCGGGCGTCGCCGACACCGACGACATCGTCTACTACAAGATCGGACCGGACGGAACCTACGGGGCAGGGAGGAAGCTGCAGAGGATCGTGCGCACGCTCAAGATCAGAGGCGAGCCGGACGAGGAGATCGTCCAGCTTCGAACCGAAGACGGGCCCGTGGTGCTGCAAAATCCTTCGAGAGCAGCTCTGTTCGCCCGCCGCTCGGGCTATTGGCAAATCGAGCTGGCGAGCCTGGACGCGTTCGTCGGCCTGTACCGCGCGAAGGGGGCCGCCGAGATCCGGGAAGCTCTCCGTCCGGCCACGATGTCCTTCAACTTCTTCTATGCGACGCGGTCGGGGGACATCGGATACCGCTACCTCGGCCGGATCCCGATCCGGCGGCCGGGGTACGACCACCGTTTACCGGTTCCGGGCGAAGTGTCGTGGAATGGCTTCGTCCCGTTCGAGCAGATGCCCCACACGACGAACCCGCGCAGCGGACTGCTGACGAACTGGAACAACAAGCCGGTCGCCTGGTGGCCGAACGGGGACACGCCGGTCTGGGGCGAGGTCTTCCGCGTATCCTCGCTCCGTTCGTCCCTGGATAAACCGAAGCTGAACCCGCAGGACGTCGAGACGGCGGCGTGGAGCATCGCGAGGATGGACGAAACCTGGCCTCACCTCCGGCGGTTCGTCGGCGACGGCATTCCGGGCTTCGACGGCAGAACGATGGACGGATCGCTCCAGGCGGGGACCTACATGAGGTTCCTGGATGCCCTGCGAACGGAACTCATGGGGGACGACGTGGGCAACTTCATCTCCCCCGACTTCTTCCGGATCGTCGTCCAGCCGTCGATCCTCGTCCGCGCGCTCGAGCGCCGTACACGGGTGGACTACCTGAACGGCAAGCCGTCGTCAGTGGTCGTGGCGAAGGCGCTCGAGGCGGCTCAACAGAACTCGCCGCGCTTTCGGGCTTCGTCGATCCGGTTCGGCGACGAACCGCCGGTGCCGTACTCCAACCGAGGGACCTACATCCAGATCATCGAGCTTCTGACCGCCGGCGCTTCCGGCCGCAGCGTGCTGCCGCCCGGAGTCTCGGAGGCGGGGCCGCACAGCCGCGACCAGGTGCCGCTGGCGAGGTCCTGGACCTACAAGGAGATGGGGATCCGATAGCGAACGGGAACCTTCGCCGGTTCATTCCGTAGCAGTAGCATGCTCCGCAACATGACGCAAGCGCCGGACTTTGCCCTGAAGAACGAAGAGGGGGTCATCGCCAGTCTCGCGGAACTGAGGGGAGACAAGCCGTTCCTGCTCCTGTTTTCCCGGTTCGAGGATTGCCCGACGACCCGACGCGACCTTCTGGACTACGGCAACGTGTACGATCGGCTCGAGATGCTCGGAGTGGGCATGGCAGCCGTCACCGTCGACACGGTGCCGAACCACCGAAAACTGAAGAGGGACCTGGGGGTGCCGTTCCCTCTGCTGTCGGACCCCGACTTCTCCGTCTCGGAGAGCTACGGCGTCTACCGGTCGGATGAAACCGACCACGGTCCCCAGCCTCACGGCGAACCGGCCGTTTTCATCGTGGACGTCGATGGGAACCTCGTCTACAGCCAAGTCTCTTCTGCCCCCAAGGGCCTCGCCCACCCTGCCGAACTCACGCTCATGCTGCTGTACATGGTCAGAAACGGGGGCCGCTACTGGTAGGTGGGCCTTCGCGAGGGGTCCGGGACTTGACTTTAGAGCCTCCGGCGGGTATCTTTTCTCCTTGTCTGCTCCGGTCGTCTAGCGGTTTAGGACATCGCCCTCTCACGGCGAAGATCGTGGGTTCGAATCCCATCCGGAGTACCACTAAGGCACCAGGCTCGAAGGGTCTGGTGCCTTAGTGGTTTCTGGGTCGGTTGAGAACCCACTGGTTCGTGCCGAGGGCCCTTGTAGCCAAGCGGAAGAGCTATCCCGTCTGGTGCACCGTCGCCTCTATCCAGATTTCGAGCCCCCTCGATCGACTCGCTGCGGGGTGCTAAAAACCTGCTGTTCTTAG
>DASWVS010000140.1:0-3208 GCA_036401135.1 Fimbriimonas sp. | reverse complement strand
CATCTTGAGCCCGATCCCGCACGTGACCAGCCCCAGCCCATGCAGGGCGACGTCCTTGTAGGTCTCGGGGATGGCGCTCCCGACGACGAGCCCGAGGGCGGCGCCCGCTCCCACGGTCGCCGTGTTGAGGAGGGTGCCGCGCATGCCGGGAGCATACCGGCGGCAGGCGGGGGAGGTTTACGCCGTTGCGGTGGAAACAACACCGCAACACTTCCTTACCGCCGCGCCGTTTTCCCTGGTATCTTCCAAAGCATGTCGCAAGACGTTCTGAATCGTGTGAAGAAGGTGACCGTGGAAGCGCTGAGCGTCAAAGAGGAAGAGGTCGTCGAGACCGCTTCGTTCCAGGACGATCTCGGAGCCGACTCGCTCGACGTCGTCGAACTCGTTATGGCGTTCGAGGACGAGTTCGGGATCGAGATTCCGGATGAGGAAGTGGGCGAGATCAAAACCGTCGGCGACGCCGTTTCCTACATCTCCAAGAAGCTGAACGGATGAGCGCGCTGACCCAGGGCCCTTCGGGGCGGGTCGTGGTCACCGGACTCGGCGCGGTCACGCCGCTGGGCGTCGGCGTCGATACGTTTTGGCCGCGTCTGCTCGCGGGGGAGAGCGGGATCGAGCGGATCCAGAACATCGATCCGACCCCCTATGCCACGCAGGTGGCGGGGGAGTGCCTCGATTTCGACGCGTCCGACTGGCTCGAGAAGAAGGAGGCGCGGCGCGTCGACCGCTTCATCGCGTTCGCGGTGGCGGCGGCGGCCCAGGCCCTGAAGGATGCGAACCTCGAACTGACGGACGAGCTTCGGGACGAGTTCGGGGTGATGATCGGATCCGGCATCGGCGGCTTGACCTTCATGGGCGAGCAGATGCGGATCCTCGTCGAGCGCGGCCCGGACCGGGTCTCTCCATTCTGGGTCCCCTACATGATCGCCGACATGGCGAGCGGCTACGTCTCGATCCAGAACGGCCTGAAGGGACCGAACTCGTGCGTCGTGACGGCCTGTTCGACGGGCGCGAACGCGATCGGGGACGCCTACCACATCGTGAAGCGGGGCGACGCGGTCGCCATGCTCGCGGGGGGAACCGAAGCGCCGGTGAACGAGATCGGCGTCTCCGCCTTCTCGGCGGCGCGGGCGGTAACCACCAGCCACAACGACGACCCGCGGCGCGCCTCCAAGCCGTTCGACCTGAATCGGGACGGGTTCGTGATCGCGGAGGGTTCGGCGGTGCTGGTGCTCGAGGACTACGCGTTCGCGAAGGCCCGCGGGGCGAGGATCTACGGCGAGGTCGTCGGGTACGGGATGTCGGGCGACGCTTTCCACATCACCCAGCCGCACCCGGAGGCGGATGGGGCGATCCGGGCGATGAAGATGGCGCTGCGGACGAGTGGCGTGAAGCCGGAACAAATCGGGTACATCAACGCGCACGGGACGTCCACGCCCTACAACGACCGGCTCGAGACGCTGGCGATCCGGACCGTGCTGGGAGAGCAGGCGGACAAGATCCCGGTTTCCTCGACGAAGTCGGCGATCGGGCACACCCTCGGCGCCGCGGGCGCGATCGAGGCGCTGATCTGCCTGAAGGCGATGGAGGAGGGCAAGCTGCCGCCGACCATCAACTACGAGACGCCCGACCCCGACTGCGACCTGGACTACGTGCCGAACACGATGCGGGAGGCGGAGGCGGAGTATGCGCTGTCGAACTCGTTCGGTTTCGGAGGGCACAACGTGACGCTGGTCCTGAAACGGGGCGCATAGAGTTGTGAGGTTCGAAAGGCCTCCCGCGACCGCGGGAGGCCCTTTCTTATGGGTTAGGCTACCCGACATCTGTGACCTCCCCGGAATAATGTATAATATTGTCTACTAGTTTCTGGCGAGATCGGCTTTCCAGACGCCGATGCGGAGCGAAATGCAGATAGACTTCACCCAACTTCCGGCGGCCGCGATGGCGGGCGTCGCCCAGCGCATGAGAGACAACGAACTGGATCCCGAATCGAGACCGGAGGACCGCGCCCTCGACCTTTCGCTGCGTCCCCGCCGCCTCGCCGAGTTTATCGGCCAGGAGACCCTGAAAGCCAACCTGGCGGTCTTCCTCAGGGCCGCGCAGCAGCGGGAAGAGCCTCTGGACCACCTATTGCTTTACGGGCCTCCGGGGCTGGGCAAGACGACGCTGGCGCACATCGTCGCAAACGAGATGGACACCGCCATCCACGTCACGAGCGGGCCGGCGATCGAGCGCCCGGGGGACCTGGTTGGGATCCTGACGAACCTCGATCCGAACGCCGTGCTGTTCATCGACGAGATCCACCGTCTCAGCCGTCCCGTCGAAGAGATCCTCTATCCGGCGATGGAGGACTGCAAGGTCGACATCATGATCGGAAAGGGTCCGGCGGCGCGGTCGATCCGCCTCGACGTCCCGCGGTTCACGGTCATTGGCGCGACGACCCGGCAGGGGCTGCTGACCGGGCCGCTCCGCGACCGGTTCGGGATTATCTCGCACTTCCAGTTCTACGACCAGCAGGCCCTGTTCGAGATTATCACCCGGAGCGCGCGCATCCTCGGCTACGACGTCGACCGGACCGGGGCGGAGGAGATCGCCCGTCGCTCGCGGGGGACGCCACGCATTGCGAACCGCCTCCTCCGCCGGGTGCGGGATTTCGCCCAGGTGGATGGGCTCTCGGTCATCGGCAAGGCGATCGCGGACAAGGCGTGCCTTGCGCTGGAGGTGGACGAGCTCGGCCTCGACCGGGTCGACCGGACGCTCCTTCGCTCGATGATCGAGCGCTACCGCGGCGGGCCCGTCGGCCTCGACACCCTCGCCGCGACCACCGGCGAGGACGCGACGACGATCGAGGATGTCTACGAGCCGTACCTGCTGCAGATCGGGATGCTCCAGCGGACCCCTCGCGGCCGAGTGGCGACGGACATGGCGTACCGACACCTCGGTCTCAAGCCGCCGAAGCGGACATCCGAGGACACCCTCGACTTCGACGCGGAATCTTAGCGGTTACCGACGGGGCTTGTATTCGGGATGCTCCGCGAGATATTTCTGCTGGTCGAACAGCGGTGCGTCTCCGGGCAACTCGTACCGCTTCTTCGCTCCATGGTCCAGGAGAAGCTTCCTTATCGCGGAGATGCGAGGATCGTTCTTTTCGACCGGCTTGCCATGCTCGTACTCGAAGAAACCGCCGTGCTCGACCATATCGAGGGCG
>DASWVS010000139.1:0-3773 GCA_036401135.1 Fimbriimonas sp. | reverse complement strand
CCCGCAGCCTCGCCGACTGCTCTGCGTAGGCGAGCGTCAAAAGATCCGCCTTGGCGCCCGTCACGATCTGGTCCCGGTTTTCGACTTTGAGCGCCTCGCCGGCGAGGCTCGAGATAAAGGAGTCGCCGCTGGCCTCGAGGTTGGCGCGGCCTTCCTTGGCCCGGCGCAGGATGCGGTCGACGATTGACAGCCGGTTGATCTCGTTGGTTCCTTCATAGATCCGGCTGACCCGAGCATCGCGGTAGTGCCTGGCGATCGGGAACTCCTCGGTAAAGCCGTACCCGCCGAAGACCTGCAGGGCTTCGTCGACGATCACGGCCTGGCATTCGGTACTGAACACCTTGCACGCGCTGCACTCCACGGCATACTCTTCCGCTGCCTGGCGGTTTCCGTCGATCGTCCCGCCCGAGGCGTCGAACGCCTCGTCGATCATTGCCCCGGTGCGGTAGATCATCGACTCGGCGGCGTAGAACAGGCTCGACTGCAGTGCAAGCTTCTTCCGGATCAACCCGAAGTTGGCGATCGGCTGACCGAACTGCTTTCTTTCGAGCGCGTAGGCCGAGGCGAGCTGGACGGCGTCCCGGCAGGGGCCGATCGACATGGAGGAAAGCTTGAAACGCCCGAGGTTCAGCGCGTTGAATGCGACGTGGTGCCCGAGCCCCTCTTGGTACAGGAGGTTTTCGACCGGCACTTCCGCGTTTTCGAGCACCACGCGGGCGGTCGAGGATCCTTTCAGGCCCATCTTGTGCTCCTCCCGAGCGATTTGGACCCCCGGGAAGCCGCGCTCGACGAGGAACGCGCTGAACCTCTGCCCGTCGACCTTCGCCATGACGAGGAAGAGGTCTGCCCACTTGGCGTTCGTGATCCACATCTTCGTGCCGTTCAGGATGAAGGCGTCCCCACGGCGTTCCGCTTTGGTCGAGGCCGAGAGGGCGTCGCTTCCGCTGTTCGGCTCGCTCAGGGCGTAGGCTCCGAGCCACTGGCCGCTCGTCAGCTGCGGCAGGTACCGGGCCTTCTGCTCCTCGGTGCCGAAAAGGGCGAGGCCGACCTGGCTGATGCCTGACGTGATTCCGTAGGTGACGCCGAAAGAGCCGTTGACGCTGAGCATCTCCAGAATGCGCGCCGCCAGGTTCTTGCTCAGCCCCAGCCCGCCGTGCTCTTCGGGGGCGTCGACTCCGCAGAGGCCGAGCTCGCCGGCATGGCGGATCAAATGCGGCATCAGCCCCTCTTCCTGCCGATCGAGCCGTTCGACGAGAGGAAGGACCTCGCTGCGGGCGAAAGCCGACGCCGTCTCGATCATCAGGTTCTCGTCGGAGGAGAACGCTTCGGGGACGAAGATGCGGTCCGGCGTTTTGGACACGAAGGCGCATCCGGAGTGGGTGAGGTTGGTCGTCATCGATCACCTTTGGGACGACGGATTATAGCCGCAGGGGCCTCGTCGACGATTGGTACAATAGGAAACCCCAAGGGCCTGTAGCTCAGTGGTAAGAGCACGCGGCTCATAACCGCATGGTCGTGGGTTCGAACCCCACCAGGCCCACCACGGACCACCGATGAGGCACGTTCGCTACCATGATAGTCCGATCGGCAAGCTGACCCTCGTCAGCGACGGGACTTCGCTGACGGAGCTGTGGCTCGGCGGCGAAGTCGAGGAAGAAGAGAGCCCGGCGACGGTCGAGGTGCTGGACGCTGCGGTTCGTCAGCTCGACGAGTACTTCGGAGGGAATCGGACCGTCTTCGAGCTACCCCTGGATCCAGCGGGCACGCCGTTCCAGAAGCGGGTTTGGGAGCACCTGGTACAGATCCCTTACGGGAAGACGACCACCTACGGCGAGATCGCTCTTCGCCTTGGAAACGGCGGCGCTTCCCGCGCGGTCGGCCTAGCGAACGGCAGGAATCCGATCGGCATCGTGATCCCCTGCCATCGGGTGGTCGGGGCGAACAACAGCCTGACCGGCTATGCGGGAGGCTTGGATCGAAAGCGGACGCTCCTCGACTTTGAGGCCTCGGTCCTGCGGACGGGACCTCAGCCCATGGTCTTCATCGAGTCCAGCCTATTTGGTTCGGCCCCAGCGGCTGACCGGTAGCCAGATGAACTCGGAGCGACCGATGATCGACTCTCTGGGCACAAGCCCCCAACCGCGGCTATCGAAGGAACCGTTGCGGTTGTCGCCCATCATCAGATAGAAGCCCTCGGGGATCTTCTGGGCCGGCTGCGCCTTCGCCTCTTCCTGATCCTCCATCGGGATCTGGAACACGTGGGCGACGCCGTAAGGAGTGTCGGCAAGCGACCCGGTCCCGCGCGGGTAGGCGGAGTTCGCGTCGAACTCGGTGTAGTTCAGCGGAATGATCTGGTTGCCCCACTTGATCAGCTTGAAGCTCGCCTTCGTGAACGACTCCATCTCGTCCTCGCTCTTCTCGCGGAAGGTGATGCCTTGGTCGGGCGACTCGGAGTAGTGCACGTACGGCTCTTCGACGCGCTGGCCGTTTCGGTAAAGCTGACCGCGACGGAGTTCGACGAGATCCCCGGGGAGCCCGATGCACCTCTTGATGAAGTCCACCTTCATGTTCCCCTTTTCGTCGAGTTGGGCTTCGCTCGTCGCCGCCGTCTCCGGGGGGCGAAAAACCACGATGTCTCCATGCTTCGGGTCGCTATACCGATAGATCGCCTTGTTGGCGACGATAAAGTCGTTCACCAGAAGCGTCGGCCACATCGAACCGGAAGGGATCAGGAATGCCTGAAGGAGAAAGGGCCGGATCAGCAGGAAGACGAAGACGCCCGCGTAGACGAACGCGTCGATTACCTCGTTGACGAAGCGCAGGAACGGGAAGACCGCACCGTGTCGCTTGTGGGCCGGCGTTTTCGACAGCGGGATCGCGACGATCACGCGAAGGATGGTCAGGACCGCCACAAACGTGACGACCTGGCTCAGAGGCGTCCGAGCCAGGCGATCGATCCATTCGCGTAAACCGCCGCCCTGGTCGACCTGAGCGAAGAAGAGCGTCAGGTTCAAGGTGCTTAGCGGCGCTCGCGGACCCGGGCTTCCTTACCCACCTTGTCTCGGAGGTAATACAGCTTGGCTCGTCGGACGCGGCCGCGGCGAACGACCTCGAACTTCGCCACGTTCGGCGAATGGAGCGGGAAGGTGCGCTCGACCCCGATGCCGTTGGAAATCTTGCGGAGGGTGATCGTCTCGGCGATGCTTCCGTTCTTGACGGCGATGCAGATGCCTTCGAAGATCTGGATGCGCTCTTTGCCCGCTTCACGGACTTTGACGGAGGTGCGCACGGTATCGCCCGGCCAGATCGTCGGCAGATCGGTCTTCTTGTAGGGCGCGACGACGCTCTCTAGGATCGCGGCTTTCGACATAGTATTCTCTTATCTCAACGCAGCGGGCATCGCCCGACGTTCCCGCCGGGGCGCCTTGCGGACCTAAGAGGATAGCATATCCAGGTCGTCCTTCACCAGCCTGGCTCTCGCCAGCAGGTCCGGACGGTACCTGGCCGTCGCGCGAAGCGACTGCTCTCGCCGCCACCGCTCGATCGCCCTGTGGTCGCCGCTTCGCAGCACCGTCGGCACGCCGACGTCGCGCCAGACCTCGGGGCGGGTGAAGTTCGGAGCGCTGAGAAGCCCTTCCGAAAAGGAATCCGCGATCAGGGAATCGGGACTCCCCAGCACTCCTGGGACGAGCCGGATCGCCGCATCCGCCATGACGAGCGCCGGCATTTCGCCATTCGTCAGAACGAAATCGCCGATCGAGAAGACCTCCGAG
>DASWVS010000138.1:0-10223 GCA_036401135.1 Fimbriimonas sp. | reverse complement strand
CATCCCCGTCCGTGAGGTAGAGGTGGCCCCAGCCGTCCCGTTCGGAGCGCCATAGGACCTCCTCCGTAGGCGCCACGTAGTGAACGAACTGGTTGGTCGAGTCCACGAACGTCAGCGGATCGTCGTCAACAATCGTTTGCGTGCTGCCGTCGCTCGAGTCGACCTGGACGATCCGCCACCGCCCGTACCCGCGGTCCATCTTCTCGAACGTGAAGCGCCGCCCGTCCTTCCTCCAACGAAGGTCGGGGATGCCGCCGTACTCGATCTTCTCGCCACTGATCGGCGTCTCGGTCCTGGCGGCCGGGTCGAGGATCCAGAGGTCGAAGGTGTCCACCTTGTCGCCGGGTCGGTCGTATACTCTCGAGGAGAGTATCGCTTCTCCGCCTCCGGCGGGGGAGGACTCCAGGAGGTGAACCTGCTTCCGGTCGCCCGGCAGCACGCGGATGCCGATCAGACGCTTCGAGTCGGGCGTCCAGACCAGCCGCGCGAAATACGACTTCTCCGCGCCGGCCTGGCTGAGGACGAACTCCTCCCCGTCCTTCGGCTTGACGGCCACGTTGAACCCTTCGATTCGGGCGGTCCACCGCTTGTCGGGCGACTCCTTCGGACGCCGGTCCGGCGGGTGCAGATCCTGCCTCCACGGTCCCGGGGCCGGGCGCCTCGGCTCCACCTTGGCCGGCACCTTCGTCAGGGCGTACGTCGCCCGATCCATCCGCCAACCCTGGTTGCCGATGTCGAAGCGCAGCGACCTCAAGTCCTCCGAGAACTCGATCGTTCGGAACGGCAACCGATCGGGGTCGTGCTTCGTCCCGGTGGCGGCGGACAGGGCGTCGGCCAGGCGCCGGTGGTCGAAGGCGGGGGCTTTCGAACCGTCGGACGTGTCGACGAGCAGGAACTCCTTTCGGCTGTCGGCGAGGTCGTTTCGGTACCAGAACCGGCTCCCGCCCTCCAGCCAGTTCGGCTCGAGGCGGAGCTTGAAGGCTTTCGTCTGATATTCTCCCGCCAGCCGGTCCGCCCGCCGATAGGATTCGGCCAACTCCGCGGGGGAGGGACGATAGTCGACGAGAGTGTCCGCCCGCGCCGCGCCGAGAGCCAGCACCCACGACAAGCCGACAAAAACCGAACGAGGAAAATGGTTCAACCTTGAACTATACTAGCCGATGACACGGACGAATCCAAAGGCGGCGACGTTCGAACGCTCCTGGGCGTTTCGGGTTCCAATGCGATGACTACCGTTCCAACTCAGCCGGCTTCGCACTCCGCCGAAGCCTCCGTTCCCGACCTTCACGAGCTCGTGATCGAGTTCCGCTGCGACGTCGAAGCGCTCGGCCGCTTCTACCGGATCAAAGGCTCGGAAGCCCGCCGAACCCGCTTCGACCGCCTGTATTCGGACTGGCAGTCGCGGCTCGCCGAAGTCGATCCCTCCAGCCTGGGAACGGCCGGCAGGGCCGATCTCGCCCTGTTTCGGAACTATCTGGCCCGGGAGCGCCGCAGCCTCGAGATCGATGCCGAGCTTCAGTCCGCCCTCCGCAGGGTGGTCCCGTTCGCCGACTCGATCATCGAGCTCGAGGAGTCCCGCGTCCGGATGGACCCGATCGATCCCTCCCGTTCCGCGCACCGCCTGTCCGAGATCCACGAGGCGGTCGCCGAGGCGAGGTCCATGCTGGAAGAGGCCGCACCTCCCGCCGAATACGGCTACAGCGCCCTGGAACTGCTCTCGAGCCTCCGGGAGGCCGCCGATCGCTGGTTCAGCCACTACAACGGCTACGACCCCCTTTTCACGTGGTGGGTGGCGGACCCGTACGAGAAGCTGAAGACGGAGCTGGAAGCCTTTCACAAGCTCCTCGAGGACAAGACACTCGGATCCAAGGCGGCCGGCGCGATCGTCGGTCGGGCGGTCGGGCGCGAGGCGATCCTCGCCGACCTTTCGTTCGAGATGATCCCCTACACCCCCGAAGAGCTGATCGGCTTCGGCGAGCGCGAGTATGCCTGGTGCCTCGAGCGGATGGTCGAGGCGTCCCGCGAGCTGGGGTTCGGCGACGACTGGCACGCGGCGCTCGAGCACGTCAAGCAGCAGCACGTCGAGCCGGGCAAACAGACCGAGCTCGTTCGGGGCCTGGCGCTCGAAGCGATCGAATTCGTCGAATCGCGCGGCCTCGTGACGGTTCCCGAACTGGCGAAGGAAACCTGGCGCATGGACATGATGTCGCCCGAGCGCCAGCTCGTCAGCCCCTTCTTCCTCGGCGGCGAGACGATCATCGTCTCCTACCCGACCCACACGATGACCCAGCAGCAGAAGCTCATGAGCATGCGAGGCAACAACCCTCACTTCTCGCGGGCGACTGTGCAGCACGAGCTGATTCCCGGGCACCACCTGCAGGGCTACATGGAGCGGCGGAACCGCCCGTACCGCCAAGTGTTTCGGACCCCGTTCTGGACCGAGGGCTGGGCGCTCTACTGGGAGATGCTCCTCTGGAAGCTGGATTTCCCGCGCAAGCCGGAGGAGCGGATCGGCATGCTGTTCTGGCGGATGCACCGCTGCATCCGGATCGTCTTCTCGCTGAGGTTCCACCTCGGCGAACTGACGCCCGAGGAGTGCGTCGAGATGCTCGTGGACAAGGTGGGCCACGAGCGGGCGAACGCGGAGGGCGAGGTGCGACGGTCCTTCAACGGCTCCTATCCGCCTCTGTACCAGGCCGCCTATATGATCGGCGGCCTGCAGATGTGGGCGCTGCGCCGGGAGTTGGTCGACAGCGGCCGCATGACCGACCGCCAGTTCCACGACGCGATCCTTGGGGAGAACAACATCCCGATCGCGATTCTTCGCGCGATCCTGACCGGAGAGGACCCGGCTCACGTAGAATGGCGATTCGAGAAGTAGAGGCGTTGAAACGATGAAAGTGAATTGGAAAGGGGTTTTTCCGGCCGTCACCACGCAGTTCCGAGAGGATCTGAGTCTCGACCTCGACGCCACGTCGAAGCACCTGGAGGCGCTGCTGGAGTCGGGCGTCGAGGGCTTCGTCATGCTCGGTTCCCTCGGCGAGAACGTCGCCCTTTCGACCGAGGAGAAGCGGGAGGTGGTCCGGGCCGCCCTCTCCGTATCGGCGGGAAGGGTTCCGGTCGTCGGAGGCGTCGCCGAGCTTAACACCTCCGCCGCGGCCGCCTGGGCGAAGGAGCTGGAAGGCCTCGGCGCGCAGGGGGCGATGGTGATGCCGTCCATGGCGTTTCGGCCGGACCGGGAGGAGACCCTCGCCCACTATCGCACCGTCGCCCACGCGACCTCGCTCCCGATCATCGTCTACAACAACCCGATCAGCTACCACGCCGACGTCACCCCCGAAATGTTCGCCGAGCTCGCGCGCGAGGACAACCTCGTCGCGATCAAGGAGTCGTCCGGCGACGTTCGCCGCGTCACCGACATCGTCAACGCCGTCGGCGACCGGTATATCCTCTTTGCCGGCGTCGACGACCTCGTGATGGAGTCGGTGCTCGTCGGTTCGACCGGCTGGATCGCCGGCATCGGCCTCGCTTTCCCGGCGGAGAACCAGCGCTTGTGGGACCTCATGGCCGCCGGCGAGTGGGAGAATGCCCGCACCCTCTACCGCTGGTACATGCCCCTGCTCCACCTGGACATCGGCAACAAGTTCGTGCAGAACATCAAGCTGGCGATCCAGGAGGTCGGTCTGGGTCGCGAGCACGTCCGGCTCCCGAGGCTTCCGTTGACCGGGGCGGAGCGGCAGCGCGTGCTCGACACGATCCACTGCGCCCTCGAGGCGCGCCCGAACCTCGGCTGACGATGTTGAGGATCCCGGTGATCGATTCGCATACGGGCGGAGAGCCGACGCGCGTCGTCCTCGAAGGGGCGATCCCCCTGTCGGGTGCGACCATGGCGGAGAGGCGCCGGGACTTCGCCGCGCGGTTCGACCACCTGCGGTCCGGCATCGTCAACGAGCCCCGGGGATCCGACGTCCTCGTCGGCGCCGTCCTCACCGAGCCGGTGTCGGCCGACGCCGCCGCCGGGGTGGTCTTTTTCAACAACGTCGGCTACCTGGGCATGTGTGGCCACGGCACCATCGGCGTCGTCGAGACCCTCCGCCATCTTGGACGGATCGGCAGCGGCGAGGTCCGGCTCGACACCCCCGCCGGTCCCGTCGACGCGCGCCTCAGGGACGACGGCCAGGTCGAGATCCGAAACGTCCTCAGCTACCGGTTTCGGGAGTCGGTCGCAGTCGAGGTCGAAGACGTCGGCAAGGTGGTGGGCGACGTCGCCTACGGGGGCAACTGGTTCTTCGTCGTCCACGAACCGAGTTTCGAGATCCGCCTCGACCGGGCGGAGAACCTCGCCGGCGTATGCCAGAGGATCCGAGGAACCCTGCACCGGCAGGGGGTAACCGGAGCCGACGGAGCCGAGATCGACCACGTCGAACTGACCGGGCCGTCGCCGACGGCCCACTCGCGAAACTACGTCCTCTGCCCGGGCGGCGCCTACGACCGCTCCCCCTGCGGCACCGGGACCAGCGCTAAGATGGCGTGCCTCCACGCCGCCGGAAGGCTTGCCGAAGGCGAGGAGTACCTCCAGGAGAGCGTCACCGGAAGCCTCTTTCGGGGTAGGGTCGAAGCGGCTCCGGACGGCGTTGTGCCGACCATCGTGGGAAGCGCGCACGTGACCGCCGAGGCGACGCTCCTCTTCGACGAGAACGATCCGCTCCAATGGGGGTTCCGGCCGTGAGCTCGGATCGCCACGTCGCGATCGTCGGCGCCGGTATCGTCGGCCTGTGCGTCGCCGACGCCCTTCTGGCCCGCGGGATGCGCGTGACCGTCGTCGAGCGCGAAGAGGACCCTACGGGCGGCTGCTCGTACGGGAACGGCGGCATGATCGTCCCGAGCCACTTCGTTCCCCTCGCCGCGCCCGGAATGATCTCGATGGGCCTTCGGATGATGCTGGATCGGCAGAGCCCTTTCGGCGTGGAGCGCCTGTACGACTTCCAAACCCTTGCCTGGCTCGCCCGCTTCTCCCGTGCCGCCTGCAGGCGGCACGTCGAAACCTGCAGCCCGCTGCTCCGCGACCTGAACGTCGAGAGCCGGGACCTTTACGAATCCCTGGTCGCAAGGCTGGGCGTGCCGACCGGTTTCGAGAAGCGCGGCCTGCTCATGCTCAGCCGCACCGCGAAGGCCCACCACGCCGAAGCCGTCCTCGCCGCGCAGGCCTGCCGCCTCGGGCTCAACGCCGTCGTGCTCGATCGGGACGATCTCGCGCGAAAGGAGCCGGGGCTCGAGATGGACGTCGTCGGCGCCGTCTGCTTCGAGGAGGACGCCCACCTGACGCCTTCCGCCTTCATGGAAGGCCTGCGCCGGCTCGTGGTCGAGCAGGGGGGCACGATCCTCGACGGCGCCGAAGTCTGCGGCTTGCGCAAGCGTGGTGCACGGGTCGAGTCGCTCGAACTGGAGCATGAGTCGATCGGGGCCGACGAGTTCGTCCTCGCGGCGGGAGCCTGGACCGGCCGCCTCGCGGCCTCCGTCGGGCTCCGCCTTCCGATGCTCGCCGGACGGGGCTACGGCCTCACCGTCTCCGAACCCCCTCAGCGGCCGACGATCCCCGCCATCCTTACCGAAGCACGCGTCGCCGTCACCCCGATGCTGGACGGCGTCCGCTTCGTCGGCACCCTCGAACTCGCCGAGCCGAACCTGATCCCCTCGCCCAGCCGGGTCCAGGGCATGAAGCGAAGCATCCCGCTCTACTACCCGGCGTTCGAACCCTCGCATCTGGCCGGCCCCGTCTGGTGCGGCCTTCGCCCCTGCTCGCCGGACGGCATGCCCTACATCGGGCGGACGCGCGCCGCCTCCAACCTCGTCGTCGCCGCCGGCCACGCCATGATGGGCATGAGCCTCGGGCCCGCGACCGGCAAAACCGTCTCCCAGATCGTTTTGGGGGAGACCTCTCGCCACCGCCTCGATCTTCTCTCGCCCGACCGTTATGCATGAACCCACCCTAACCGGCGCCAACTACATCCACGGATCGCCCTCCACGCGGGGAAGAGCCAACCTCCAGGCTGAAGACCGCATCGCTGGCTCGCTCCTCGAGCCGAGTTTCTTCGAAGCGACCGCGGACGAGGTCCGCGCGGCGGCAGCCTCCGCGGCAGAGGCCTTCCCCGACTACGCCGCCACGCAGCCCGCGGCAAGGGCGGCGTTCCTTGACCGGATCGCGGAGAGGATCGAAGCCCAGGGCGACGAACTGCTCGACCGCGCCCATCGGGAAACCGCCCTGTCCCTGGCCCGCTTGGCCGGCGAGAGGGGGAGGACCTGCAACCAGCTTCGCCTGTTCGCGAACCTGTTGCGCGAGGGTTCGTGGGTCGACGCGCGGATCGACACCGCCGACCCGAACCGCGTCGCCGGTCCCAAGCCCGACCTCCGGCGGATGTTGGTACCGATCGGCCCCGTCGTCGTCTTTGGCGCCTCGAACTTCCCCCTCGCCTTTTCGGTCGCCGGAGGCGACACCGCCAGCGCCCTTGCCGCCGGCTGCCCCGTCGTGGTGAAAGCGCACCCGTCGCATCCCGGGACGTCCGAAGGGACGGCTCGAGCGGTCATCGCCGCCGCCGCCGAGTGCGGGCTGCCTCCGGGCGTGTTCGGCTTGATCCACGGCGGAGTCGAAGTCGGGTCGGCGCTCGTTGCGAGTCCGGAGATCGAGGCCGTCGCCTTCACCGGTTCAAAGGCCGCCGGCCGGGCGATCTACGACCTGGCAGCCTCGCGCGCTCGGCCGATCCCGGTGTACGCCGAAATGGGCAGCGTCAACCCGCTGTTCGTCCTGCCGGGCGCCCTCGACGAAAGAATGCAGGCGCTCGCCCAAGGGTATGCGGATTCCCTGACCCTCGGAGTCGGGCAGTTCTGCACCAATCCGGGCATCGTCGTCGGATTGCGGTCGGGTTCGTTCGACGCCTTTCTCGACGAGGCCGCGAGGCGGCTGCGAGAGACGGCTCCCGGGGTCATGCTGAACTCCGGGATCGCCTCGCGCTACTCCGAGGGCGTCCGCTCGAGAGGCGAAGACGGTCGCCTGCGCCCGTGCTGCTGCCCTCCGGACGGAAACGGACCCGCCCTCTTCGCGGTCGGCGCGGAGGAGTTTCTGCGGAGTCCCGAACTGGCCGAAGAGCTTTTCGGGCCGGCAGGGGTTGCCGTCGCCTGCGACAGCCCCGAGCAGATGCTTGAGGTGGCGAAGGCGCTTGAAGGACAACTTACGGCAACCGTCCATTTTTCTCAAAGCGACCGAGAAGCGGTCCGAACGCTACTGCCCCTCCTTACCCGGATGGCGGGGAGAGTCTTGGCGAACGGGTTCCCAACCGGCGTCGAGGTCTGCGCCGCGATGCAGCATGGCGGACCGTACCCTGCCACCACCGACTCGCGCTCGACCAGCGTGGGTACGGCGGCAATCCTTCGATTCGCGAGGCCGGTTGCGTACCAGAACCTGCCGAACGAGATGCTGCCCGAGCCTCTGCGGAACGAGAACCCGCTTGGGATCCTGCGCCTTGTCGATGGGCAGTGGACGAGAGATGCCCTTGCTTGACAGACGGGAGTTCCGCTGGTTGAACGAGCCTCCGGAGTGGTCGCTCGCGGAGGATCGTCTCGAGGTCGTCACCGGCGGCTCGACCGACTTCTGGCGCCAGACCCACTACGGATTTGTCCGCGATTCCGGCCACTTTTTCTACCGCGAGGCGGCCGGAGATTTCACCGCCACGGTCAGGTTTCATGGAGACTACGAGACGCTGTACGACCAGGCGGGCTTGATGCTCCGTCTCGACGCCGAGACGTGGATCAAAGCCGGAATCGAGTACTCGGACGGCGTCCAGAACCTAAGCGTCGTGGTCACGCGAGGGTTCTCCGACTGGTCGGTGCTGCCCTTGAACGAGGCTCCCGATGAGGTCTGGCTGCGGGTCAGCCGTCACGGCGACGCCGTCCGCGTCGAAGGGTCGCTCGACGGCATCCGGTACCAAATGGTGCGGTTGGCCTACCTGCCGCCAGGAGTGCCGGTGCAGGTCGGTCCGATGGCGTGCTCGCCCCAACGGTCGGGGTTCCGCGTCGCGTTCGAGAGCTTCCGCATCGGCGAGCCGATCTCGCCCGAGCTCCACGCGGGCTAGACCGAGAGGTAGGCGCAGATCACAGTCAGCAGGCTGTACCCGATCTCCTGCACTCCGACGAAAGACGGGCGCACCTGGCGCGCCATCGGGGAAAGGCCCCAGGCGGCGCGCACCGTGAGCGCCACGAACGCCGCGAGGATGGGCCAACGAAGGATGCCCCAGACGACGAACGCGCCCACCAGGACCGCCGCCGCGACGTGCCCGAGGACGACCTCCTTCCGGTCGATGGCCTCGCCCCGCGATTGCCTCAGCCGGGAAGCGGCGTACGAGACGGCGGTCACCGCCTGCGCAGCCAGGACCGCGGCGAGGACCCAGGCGCGAACCGTGTCCAGCCCTCCCGCAAGGGTGATCGCGGTGACTACCAAGGCGAGCGCCGAAGCGCCGGCGATCTCGGGCAGGAAAGCCCGCCCCTGGGCTCGAAGGTCGCAGGAGAACTGATAGCCGCCAAGAGCGAGGGCGGCGGCAACCGGTAGCCAGATAGGAGCGCTCGTATTGATCAGGGCGAGCGCGAACGCGAGCAGGGCCACCTGCGCGTACCCGGTGGCGAAACCGATCGCCCACGAAGTTCTCGGGTAGTGCTTGCCTCTGCGCAGGTCGGTGACCGCGAGGCGCAGAGGCTGCCGGGTCAGGAACCCTGCAAGAGCCGCGAGCGCGAGCAAAGCGCCGGGAACGGACGGAGCCGCGAGCAGACCCAACAGAATGGGCGCTCCGAGCATCCCCCAACCGCCGTGCTCGGTCGGGAGCGCCACCAGCTTGATCCGTACGGGCGCGGGCTTGGCCGCCGGCTTGGGATGAACCGCCATCATCGAGGAGATCTTACAACCCTTCTCCAAGCGGGTCCATGACCGTCGTCATGGTGGCCGTCGAGCGGCATGGAACGGTTCGCGGCGCAAGTGTGAAGGGTTCGTCTTCAAGGGAGGGATAAAACGGTACTCTCGTGGGAAGCGGCGCCGTTCGCCGCAGCCATAGGAACCACGGATGAAGAAGTTCGGCATCGGCATCATCGGATGCGGCAACATCAGCGACATTTACATCAAAAACCTTGGATCTTACTCGCGCACCGAAGTGGTGGCGGTCTCCGACCTCGACCTCGCGCGGGCCCAGGCCAAGGCCTCCCAGTATTCGGTTGCGAAGGCGCTCTCGACCGAGGAACTCCTCGCCCTTCCCGAGGTGGACTGCGTCGTCAACCTGACGATCCCCGCCGTCCACGGCAGCATCGCCACCCAGGCGCTGAACGCGGGCAAGCACGTCTACAACGAGAAGCCGCTCGCCATCGAGCGGGACGAGGCCCGGGCGATGCTCGACCTCGCCAAGTCGAAAGGATTGCGCGTCGGCTGCGCCCCCGACACCTTCCTCGGCGCGGGCATCCAGACCTGCCAGGAGATCATCAAGAACGGCGAGATCGGCGAGATCGTCGGCGCGCAGGCCTACATGATGGGCCGCGGCCCGGAGCCCTGGCATCCGGATCCCGATTTCTTCTACCAGCGTGGGGGCGGGCCGCTGTTCGACATGGGACCGTATTACCTGACGGCGCTTTCCGTTCTCGTCGGCCCGATCCGCCGGGTCGCCGGCGCCGCGCGAGCGACCTTCCCGACCCGCACCGTCGGATCGGGCGAGAAGAAGGGCCAGGTGATCCAGGTTAACACCCCGACCCACCTCGCCGCCGTGCTGAACTTCGAGAACGGCGCGATCGGCTCGATCACGACCAGCTTCGACATCTCTTCGCACAAGATGCCGCCGATCACCCTGCACGGCACCACCGGCTCGATGCTGGTGGGCGATCCGAACAGCTTCGGCGACCGGGTGTACTACCGCAAGGACGGCGACCAGGACTGGCGCTGGGTGCCGCTCCAGAAGGAATACGCCGGCAACAGCCGCGGCCTCGGCGTGCTGGACATGCTCCTCGCCACCGAGGAGAACCGCCCCCACCGCGCCAGCGGCGACCTCGCGTTCCACGTGCTGGACGTCATGCACGCGGTCATGGAGTCCAGCGAACAGAGCCGGTACCTGAGCATCGAAAGCGACTTCGCCCGCCCCGAACCCCTGCCGGCCGGATTCGGGAAGTAAGAACAACCCTCTCCCCCTGCGCGAAGCGGA
>DASWVS010000137.1:0-8195 GCA_036401135.1 Fimbriimonas sp. | reverse complement strand
ACCTCGTGGCAGGCGGCAACCGGGCGCACGTCGTCCACGAAGGTCTGGTCTCCGACGGGCGACTCGACCGGCTCGTAGCCGCCCGCCAGCATCGACACCAGGTCCCCGTGCTGCCACGGCTTTCGCCCCTCGGGCCACGCGTCGCCGCCGAGGTCCACGTACATGGCGTACTTCTCGTAGTTGAAGAACCCGAGGCAGATCTCGTTGGGCAGCACCTGCCAGTCGTTTCGCGAACGGATCGTCGACTCGAGCTCCTCGAAGTACTCGAGCAGGCCCTTTTCGTCGTCGTACACCGGCAGCTTCAGATTGAACTCGCCGAGCTTCGCGCGCAGGGGAAGGTTGTCGCCGACGTCGCCGCCGGTGTGGGAGAGCCTCACGGCGCCCGTGTTCTGCCGTTCCAGCGCGACCGGCACGTACAGCAGCGGCGCCCGGTAGGCCTTGCCGTCCTCTTCCCGCCACTCGAGCTGCCCGAGCGCGAGAAAAAGGGTGTTGATCCCGAGCTCGTCGTCGGCCAACGAGGCCTCGCGCGCGATCGTCCGGAGCTTGGCCTGGAGGACGGACTCGAACTCGTCGGTCGTCAGCTTCGTATCCATTTGGTCGACCGGCATGGCGGCGTTCTCGAGGAAGGCGTCCATCTCCTCTTCCGCCGCACGCCTCGCCTCGGCGAGCGCCACGGCGTCGTCGAAGCCGGGCAGACCGGGATTGGGCTTTCCCTTCGGCGGATCGGGCTTGCCGACGAACGACAGGCGCTTGCCGTCCTCGACCAGGAGGCGGTGGACGCTGAAGGAGTCCTCGCCCACGACCGTCAACCCCAGCCGCTTCGAGGGCCGGTAGTTCAGCATTCGGTTCCGGAGGGACAGATCGAGCAGCTTGCGCCGCAAGGCCTCGACTTGCGCCTGCACGGGATCGGAGGTCGAGGGCATGCCGCTATTCTAACATCCGCGGCAATCGGTCCAACGTGGAGGCTCCGTGCGCTGGATTTTGTGGTTGCCGATTTGCACCTACCTTTCAAGGGGTCAAGGGGCTTGTTCGGCAGCCAAGGTTTTTGGTTATTGGGGGCGCGGACAGGAGTGTCCGCGAACCCCGTGCGGACAAGAGTGTCCGCGCTCCGTTAGGCGGCGAAGAGGAGCTCTTCGCCGACCAGTTCCTGCCGCATCGCGAGGCGAGCCCGGTTCAGTCGGCTCTTGACCGTGCCGATCGGCATCGAAAGCACATCGGCGATTTCCTCATAGGAGAGCATGTCGGCGTGGTAGAGAACGATGATCGTGCGGTAGGAATCCGGCAGGCGATCGAGAGCCTTGATCAGGCGGCCGAGTTGAAGTCCGCGCTGCGCCACGTCGTAGGGCGAGGGTCCTTTGCAGGCGACCTGCAACTCCATCTCCTCCCCATCCTCGGATTGGAAACCCTCCAGGCTCATGTACTTCGGCTTGTTCGGATTCCGCTTCGTGTCCAGAAAACAGTTGGTCACGATGCGGTACAGCCACGTCGAGAAGGACGATCCGCCACTGAAGGCGTGCAACCCGCGATAGACGCGGACAAAGGATTCGGCGACGATATCCTCGGCGTCGTCATGGTTCCGGGTCAGCCGGTACGCGAGCCGATAGGCGCTGTCCCGATGTCGGTCGACGAGTCGATGAAATGCCTGCCTGTCTCCCAGGCGACATCGATCGACGAGGATGGCGTCCTCGTTTTCGAGATGTCTCAAGTTTGCTCTCCCTTTGACTTGGTCTGCAGTTGATCTGACTAGAGCGGCAGTCCGTGCAGAACCGTGATTTTTACGTACATTGATTCGCCACAAGCGGCTGGTGCAGGTCTCGCAGGAGTCGGGAACGATTCAGAGGTTCTCCCGGACCTCCGACTCGTCGGCTTCCTGTCGGGCAGGGGGTGCGTTCGATGGCCGCACCAGACCCAGCCGTCTCAGTTGGTTGACCAGCGGGCGGGGCAGGCGATCGGGCACGCGCGCGTCGCGGCGGAGCCAGAACCCCGTAACAAATACGTCCACATTTGCGACAGAAACTTGCTCTCGTCGTTCATGGAACATGATAGAATTGTGCGACGGCGACGAGCGGGGGGCAAGTCGCGATATCTGTGTAGCAATTTCAGCTACATACGAGGGATGAACGCAGTCTCGGCTGGGGTCGTCATGTTTGGCCCCAACAACAGTGGAGTCCTTGTCGCTCGAACGCCCAAGCTCCATCCAGAGGCGCAGCATATCCTGGGCCCGGTTCCACGACCTGGTCGCGGCTCTAAGAGTGAGATGTAACAGCATCTGCTGTCGATTCCTCGATGGCGGCCACAGTTTCACGATGAATCATTGGGCGAATCGTTCAAGATTACGTCTAAAAACACTATGAAAAGTGCTGATCTCCAATCCGACGACAAGGTCGTCCGCTTCATCGAGGACGAAGGTGGCTCCTACGTCGAACTCCCCCGCGAATCGCAGAGCGAACGCTACCGATGCAGCCCTTACCACCTTTTCCAGGTTCTTCAGGGGGACGGGTGCCGGCTCGAGAATCCTGAGATGTGCGTCGAGCGCAAGGGTGACGAGGTCCGGATCGAAGTCCGGGGGACTCCCGTGGTCATACCGGCGAAGTGCTACGAGCACGCGCTGAGCGAGGCGTTCGGCATCTCGCCCGCGTAGCCCCCTCCTATCGAACCACCGAAACCACCGAGCGGGTGGGGACGACGACGTCCAGCCGCCCCGCACGGTTCACCACCGCCGCCGAATTTCGATTCTGAGCCGTCCGATCGCTCGTTGCGACCGTCACCTTGGCTCCCGGAGGCAGCCCCGTCAGGGTCGCCCGGCCCGCTCCCACCGGATTGATCAGGAGAACGGCAAAGCGTCCCCCGACTCGCTTCGAGGCGATCGCCTGCAGCTCGTCGTGCGCCGACCGAGCCACAGCGATCTTCGATCCGCGCGGAAACACCCGCTCCATCTGGCGCATCACGTGGAACACCGGGAACGGCCGGTTGCCCGCCTTGTTCACCAGCGGGTAGTTGTCCTGGTAGGTCCAGTAGTCCATAAGGGAAGCGCCGGTCAGGCGGAGGGTCCTCTCGTACGCGAGGGCCGTCCGGAGAGCGTTGTCCCAGGACTCCCACGGATTCGGCGACTGCCAGAGGGCGGCATCGTGGCCGGCTTCGAGGCACCAGACCGGCTTTCCGTGCTTCCGCCCCAACTCGGCGATCCGGGTGTAAGCCAGGTCGGACGCGCCGAGGGCGTCCCAGCTGTGGAAAGCCAGCGGCCCCAGGTAGGGGGCGATGCTCTTGTCCTCGAGAAGAGGCTCCGCATAGTCGTAGAAGTTCGAACCGTTGGCGGTGTCGCCGACGAGGAACTTGGTCTTCAGCCCCCGGCGCGCGAATTCGGGCCCCGCCTGCCGGACGAAGTCCGCCATCTGCTTCGGGGTGAACTTGAAGTTGACCCCGTAGTCGGGCTCGTTGAAGGAGAAATACTGCACGTTCGCGCCGTACTTGTCGCGGGCGAGGACCAGGTATCGGGCGACGGCGTCGATGCACTCGTCGTAGCGGTCGGGGGGAAGCGTGCGGCCGGACTGCTCTCTCTGGCCGCCCAGCATCCAGATCGGCCCCTCCCAAATCGAGGCGACGGTCGGGATCTTCCGCTCCGCCATCTGCTTGAGGGCGAGGAGCGAGGCCCGTGCCTGCGCATCGTCTTTGAACACGCCGGGCTCGGGGTTCCAGTTGTTCAAAGGGAGACCGATGCGCGCGTGGACGACGTCGAGATGGCCCAGGACGTACCTGCCGACCGCGTCCATGGGCTCCGTCGCGCCGTAGCGCGGCTGGCAGAAGTTGCCGCCGAATCCCATCATCGTCTGCTTGGTGGCGTTCAGGTTCACCGAGACCTGGGTCCGACCGACCGGGTTCTGGGCGATCGCGTAGTCGACCAGGGAGTCGAGGCTTCGCGAGCGGCCGTAGTTGACGACGCTCAGCCCACCGATCTCTACCGTTTGGGGCTGGAACGCGAACCGCAGGGAAACCATCGCCTCGCGGGCCTTGTAAGTTTCGGCGGAGCGGAACGGCACGAGGACCTTCCGCCAAACCTTTGGGTCCCTCGCCGAAGACGCCGGGTGCGTCACCGACTTGGTCCAGGGGTTTTCGGTCCGCTCGAACAGGAACTCGACCCTCGCCGGCGTCTTGCCGGCGGCGGCAGATCCGCGGAGCCAGAAGGTCGCCAGGAGCACGTCGCCCTGTCGGACGGGCGTCGAGACGGGCATGGAGAGCTGGGTGGCGTTGGTTTCAGCGTTGTGGCGGCGGACGGTCACCTGCAGCGCCCGCGCGAACGCCTTGCCCGCCACCGGGACCACCTTTCGCGCCGCGTCCGTGCGCTCCAACCCCGACACGGTTGCCCGAAGATGCTCGTCGGGCGGCAAAACCGGCGTTCCCCCTTGTGCAAGAACCGAGGCGAGAAGGAGGATGGAAGCAGCGCCGCTCATACCATATGGTTTACCACGCGAGCGGATCTGACAAATATACCGATATACTCTTGTTTCCAAACAGAAAAGCCGCGTCGAGGACGACGCGTACAACGAGCACTCGAGATGGATAGTACAAGAAGACGCCTCGCTGCAGCGGCGACCGGATTTCTCGCGCTTGCGTCGATCGCCGGCGCGGCGCCGGTAACGCTCCGGTTCACCGTCTGGGACGGAGACGAGAGCCTCCGCGTGATCCGGGGCGTGCTGAAGCAGTTCGAGAAGGAGCACCCCGACATCAAGGTCAGGCTCGAGAACTTCGCGGACTACAACATGTACCACCAGAAGATGCTGGTGACGTACGCCGCGAACGCCGCGCCGGACGTGGCGATGATGGACATGGGGCACTTCCAGGCCCTGGCGAAGCGCAAGGCGATCCTGCCGCTGAACGAGTACTTCGAGACGACTCCCGGATTCGACATTCGAGAGTTCTACAAGCCGATCGTCGACGCCCATTCCCTCGACGGCCTGTGCTATGTGCTGCCGCGGGACATTGCGCCCACAGGCCTGGTCTACTACAACAAGCGAATCTTCCGCGAAAAGGGGATCCCTTTCCCGGACGGCACCTGGACCTGGGACTTCAAAGTCCGTCCCGAACTGAGGGAGAAGGATTTCCTGTGGGTGATGCAGCAGCTCACCGAAAAGGGCCCCGACGGCAAGGTGAAGCGGTACGGCTTCGTCTCGGGCTGGCCCGGCCAAACGGTCGACACTCTGACCTACTCCTACGGACTGAAGACGCTCGACGACTATAAGCGGCCGACGAAGATCCTGTACGACACGCCGGAGATGCGGAAGATCTACGACTTCTACATCGACCTGGCGCTGAAAAAGAAGTGGATCCCGAGCAACACCGAGGTTAGCAGCGTGTTGCAGTCGACGACCCAGCAGCTTTTCGTCCAGCAGAAGGTGGCGATGTTCCAGAACGGGATCTGGGAGGTCCCGAACATGCGCAAGATGCTCAAGCCGGGCGACAAGGGGTTCTTCGAGTGGGACATCGCCCTCTTCCCGGCGGCGGCCAAAGGCGTCGGCGGCAAGCCGCATCGGGGTTACGCGACCGGAGGGTCGGGTTACAGCATCTTCTCGTCGACGAAGCACCCGAAGGAGGCTTGGGAACTGGTCAAGTACATGTCCGGCCCTCCCGGAATGATCGCGATGGCCAAGGCGGGGATCGCCCAGCCCGCGATCCGTAAGCTCGCCTTGACCCCGGACATCTGGCTCCCCGGCCCCAACACCCCGCTCGAACAGCGCTACCCGGCGAACCGGATCGCGACCGACCAGGCGGTTCCCTACGTCGAGTTCGGCCCCACCGCCGACTACTGGCCCGAGGTCGCCGGCCTGATCGACGGGCGCCGCGACAGCATCTACAACGGGATCATGACCCCTGCCGAGGGCCTGAAGATCGGTACGAAGGAGGCGCAGCTTCGGCTGGACCAGCTTCTGAGGGAGGAGAAGCTGCCGCCGTTCCCGTGGCCTGCGGGAATCGCGCTGGGGCTCGCCATCATCGGCGGCATCCTCCTCGCCATCTACTGGCCCGAGCGAAAGATCAAGTACTCCTATCGCGAGAAGAAGGAGAGCCTGACCGCCTATAAGTTCCTGGCGCCCTGGCTGATCGGCCTCGCGGTGTTCACGGTCGGACCGATGGTGCTCTCGCTGCTGATGTCGGTCATGAACTGGGACATGATCCAGCCGGCGCAGTGGCGGGGAGGCAAGAACTTCCACGAGGCGTTCGTCGAGGATCCGCGCTTCTGGATCTCGCTCCGGGTCACCGCCGCGTACACGCTCATCGCGACGCCGCTGGGGATCTTCTTCGCGCTTCTGCTCGCGCTGCTGCTGAACCAGAAGGTGCGCGGCGTCCCGCTGTTCCGCGCGGTCTACTACCTGCCGACGATCACCAGCGCCGTCGCGATGACGCTTATCGCGCGCAAGCTCTTCGCCCCCGAGGGGGGACTGGTGAACTCGCTCCTGTACAGCCCCGTGATGAAGCCGATCGGAAACGCGATCAGCAGCTACGCGGGCACGCCGAGCGAGCCCGTCAACTGGTTCGGCAACGAGCACACGGCGATGGCGACCATCATTCTGCTTTCGCTGCTCGGAGTGGGCGGAGCGATGATTATCCTTCTCGCCGGGCTCCAGGGGATCCCGCACTATTACTATGAGGCGGCGACGGTCGACGGCGCGAACCCGTTCCAGCGGATGAAGGCGATCACGCTGCCCCTGCTGACGCCGGCCCTGTTCTTCTGCCTGGTGACCGGGTTCATCGGGGCGTTCCAGGTCTTCACCCAGATCTTCATCGTGACGAACGGGCCGAACGGCGGACCGAACAACTCGATGCTGGTGTACATGATCAGCATCTACTCCGCGGCGTTCGCGACGCTCAGACTTGGATACGCGGCGGCCCTGGCATGGGTGCTCTTCTTTATCGTGCTCCTCTTCACGCTGATGCAGATGAAGCTGAGCAAGTGGGTCTACTACGAGGCGGATGCGAAGTGAAGGAACAGAGCATTAAATTGACGGAAGCGGAGGCGTTCCGCTCTTCGACGAAAAGGGCGGAGAACTGGTCGCTCGTCGCGCGCGGGCTGACCTGGATCGCCCTGTTCGCGGGTGCCCTTGTCTTCATCATGCCGCTCTACGTGATGATCGTGATGGCGCTGAAAACGCCCAATGAGATCGCCACGACCGCGGCCTGGTCCTGGCCCAGGGACCTGACCTGGGAAAACTTCGACCTGGTGCTGAGCAACCCGAACGTCAGCTTCCAGCTCTTCTTCCGGAACACGCTGACGATCGCGACGCTCTCCACGCTGGGCGTGCTCGTGTCGTCGTCGCTGGTCGCGTATGCGTTCGCCCGGCTTCGCTTCCGAGGAAGGGACAGGCTGTTCATCATGCTCCTCAGCACGATGATGCTCCCGGCGGTGGTCACGATGATCCCGACCTATGTGCTTTACAAGTACCTGCACTGGGTCGACACGTTCTATCCGCTCTGGGTGCCGGCGTGGTTCGGCGGCGGCGCGTTCAACATCTTCCTGCTGCGGCAGTTCTTCATGGGTATCCCCCGCGAGCTCGACGAGGCGGCGCTTCTGGACGGCGCGTCCCATTCGACGATCTTTTGGAAGATCATCCTCCCGCTTTCGGGGCCGGCGCTCGCGACGGTCGGCATCTTCGCGTTCATCTACAACTGGAAGGACTTCATGGGCCCCCTGCTGTACCTGAACTCGCCCGACAAGCAAACGCTCGAACTGGGCCTTCAGACGTACCGATCGCTCAACAACGAGCAATGGAACCTGCTGATGGCAGGCTCGGTGCTCGTCATGATCCCGCTGATCGTGCTGTTCATCGTGGGTCAGCGGTGGTTCGTCAAAGGCATCGTCATGACAGGCGGGAAGTAGCTTCCCGCCGGTCGCTCAGCGCATCCGGGCGAGCGCGGCATCGACGGCCGCTTCCGTTTTGACCGACTCCTTCGAGAGGACGACGTCGGGCCGGATCGGGTTGGACTCGAGCCGCTTTCCGCCGACGGAGACGTAGTCGCTGACGGGGAACTGGATCCGGAAGCCGTAGGGCAGCTGTTCGAAGGTCGACATCAGTACCGCCCCCGCGGTCGGCTCGCCCACGATCGGGCTGCGCTTCGCTTCCCGAAGAGCGTTGGCGATGATCTCGGAAGCGCTTGCGGAGTCCTCGTTCACCAGAACGGCGATGGATCCGCCGAACGGCGCGACC
>DASWVS010000136.1:0-3926 GCA_036401135.1 Fimbriimonas sp. | reverse complement strand
CTCCCTTTCGACGCTGAAGGCATAGCCGACTCCGAGGATGCCCGGGTAGTTGCGCTCGATCTGCAGGGTGTGGACGTAGTCGTGGAACTGCACGCCGGTTAGGTCCGGGCTGATCGAGATCGCCGCCGCGGTGGCCCTGAGGAGGCTCACGTGCTCTTCGAGCCGCCGCTCGATGCTCGCCATCGCCTGGTCTTTTCGGTGCTCGTAGGCGAGCGTCTCCTTGTCGATGTAGGAAGCCCGGGCGTAGGTCCAGACGAAGCCGGTCGCGACCAAGCCGAAAACGAACAGCGTGAAGGGAAGCAATTTCAACGCCGTCGGTGTCTTGGCTCGGATCAGTTGGGCAGGCTTCATTGCATGTCGCTCCCGGCAAGAACCGGTCGATGGGGCCGGAGACATCTCCGGCCCGCCGCTGAGGGCGGCTACACCCTCAGTTTAACGGTGATGATCTCGAACGGCTTGTAGTCGAAGGAGACCATGTCGTCGACCACGTCGAGTTCGGCGATCTCGTTCTCTTCCAGGTCGCACAGCATCGCTCCTTTAACCGGAAAGGCGCAGCCGAGCTCCGCCCCGCCGCGGCTGTTGTGGCACTCGTAGAGCCTGACGATCAGGTCGTCCGAGTCCTCGGCCTTCTTCACCGTCTCGATGACGATGTTTCGGTCGTCGCACGCGACGAAGGCGCGGAGCAGGCTCTCGGTTCCCGGTTTGGGCTGCAGATGGGCGTGCCTCACCGGCGCGTTGAGCGCGTAGGCCGCCTGGACGATCCCCGCATAGTTGCACGGCCCGAAGTGGGGCACGAGGGTGTAGGTGAACCGGTGCCGGCCCATGTCCGCGATCGGGTCCGGGGCCTTGGGGCTCCGCAGCAGCGTGAGTCGCATGACGTTCCCGTGGATGTCGTGGCCGTACTTGCAGTCGTTGATGAGCGCGACCCCCTGGTCCCCCTCGCTCAGGTCGACCCACTTCTGCGCGCAGACCTCGAACTTGGCGACTTCCCAGCTCGTGTTGTAGTGCGTCGGCCGCTCCACGTTGCCGAATTGGATTTCATAGGTCGCCCGTCCCGAGTTGATGTTCACCGGGAACGCGACTTTCAGCATCTTGTCCTCTTCCTGCCAGTCGATCTCGGTGTCGAAACGGATCCCGGGCGTCGGGCCGAGGGAGATCCTTTGGCGGAGGGTCGATCGGCCGAACTTCTTCACCACCTCGGCCGCCACCCGCACGGGACCCTTCTCGACGATCTCGAAACTCTCGCTGCGGAGGAGATCCTGGGCCGTCTCGAACGCGAACGGGTCGACGTCCCAGGCGCTCCAGAAAAGGGGCTTGTCGTCCATCAGCTGGAAGACGTTGCCCAGCTTGCCCGCCTCGAGGAACTCCATGCCGTCCTCCAGGCTCTGGATGGACGTGAGATTGCCGTTGGCGTCGAAGCGGACGCTGAGCTCGGAGTTTTCGATCCGCCTCGCGCTGCTCTTGAGCCGGTTCTTCGTGTCGGGCGTCTGGTCGGAGAGGTCCCCGACGACGACCGAGCCGAGCGCGGCCTGCGGGGTGGGGAAGACGAGTTTCCGCTCGCCGAACTCCTCGACGAGCTGGATCGGGAGGACCTCGTCCGCCGCCGCCAAGGACGTGGGGACGGTTTCCTCGGTCCACGGGATCTCGCCTTGCGAAACCATCGTGGAGTTATGGAAGAGGGCGACGGGGCGCGCCATCCCCGCGCTGTCCATCGTTTGGCCGATCGCGCGGAGCTTCTCCTCCACGATCCGGTTGCCTACCTCGGCGATGGCGGCGTAATCCCGATCGCTATCCTCGTAGACCTCTCGGACCGACGATCCCGGGATGATGTCGTGGAACTGGTTGAGCAGGACCAGCTTCCAAGCGGCCTCGAGCTCCTCCTGGGGATAGCTCGCCGGATAGTCCGGGGCGAAGCAGGAGAGAAGCTCGGCGTCGCGGAGAAGAAACTCGGAGAGCCGGTTCCCCTTCTTGTTGGCGGCCTGGCTCGTATAGGTTCCCCGGTGAAGCTCGAGGTAGAGCTCGCCGACCCAGGTCGCCAGGTCGCGGCTCTTCGCCTTCGATTCGCGGAAGAAGTCGATCGCCTTCTTGCCGCTGGCGACCTCGGGGTAGTTCGGCGACATGCGCCCCCGCCGGAGCAGCTCCAGGTGCCGCTCGGTCGGTCCGCCGCCCCCGTCGCCGAAGCCGAAGACGTACAGCGACTGGTCCATCCGTCCGTGGTCCTTGTAGTTCTTGACCGAGTAGAGCACCTCCTTCGGCTCGCCCGAAGCGTTGTAGGTGTCCGCCGGAGGGAAATGGGACCAGATCTTCGTGCCGTCGATCCCCTGCCACCAGAACGTGTGGTGCGGGAACTTGTTCATCTGGTTCCAGGAGATCTTCTGGGTGAGGAAGTACTTGATGTTGAACTTCGCCAGGATCTGGGGCAGCGCCGCGGAGTAGCCGAAGACGTCGGGAAGCCACATGTCGTCGGTCGTGTAGCCGAAGTGCTTCCTGAAGTAGCGCCGCCCGTAGAGGAACTGCCGGATCATCGACTCGGCGCCGGTCAGGTTGCAGTCGGCCTCCACCCACATCGATCCGACCGGCTCCCACTGTCCGCGCGCGATCGCCGCCTTCACCCGCTCGAACAGGTCGGGGTAGTCCTTCTCGAGCCACTCGTACTGGCTGGCCTGCGAGTGGACGAACACGTACTCCGGATACCGTTCCATCAGCCCCAGCTGGGTCGCGGTCGTGTGCGCCATCTTCAGCTTCGTGATCGAAAGGGGCCAGAGCCAGGCGGTGTCGAGATGGGCGTGGCCGACGGGGACGATCGTGTGCTTGATCTCGCCGTTGATCGAGCCGAGCGCGTCCCTCAGGATCTTGCGGCATCGGCCGACGGTCTCCCGGTTCGCCTCGTCGTACAGGTTCGCGACGTCGTTCAAGGCGCGAAGCACGATCGCGAAGGTGGGATCGTCCCGGTCGGTCGCGGTCGCCAGTCCGACGGCGAAGTCGACGTCGAACAGGAGGTCCTTGGTCTCGGGGTCTACGACGACGAGCTCGGCGCGGTCCACCCGTTCGGTCGTCGGCGTCCTCGGCTTCTCCTTCCCGTGCACCGTCGTCTGGGCGTTGCGGGTGTAGGCCTGGACGTAGTACTCGACCTCTTCGCCCCCCTCGGCGGCCGTCCCGCCCCCGCTCATCGCAGAACCTTCGAGCCAGCCGAAGTCGGAATGCTCGACGTCGACGCCGCACCAGGGCGAGTTGTCCTTCCAAACCGTCCGTTCCGACCCGACCTCCGCAACCACCGCCACCGGCTTGCCCGCCCACTCCTCGGGAACCTTGCCCGTGAGACGGAACCAGAAGACGGTGTAGGCGGGGCCGTAGGCGTAGTCTTTGCCGACCTCCTTCCAGGGACCCTTCTGCGCTTGGGCCTGATCGGTAGCGGGAGTCTCGTTGATCTCGATCTTGAGCGGCGTCCGATCCAGGATGGTTTTGGACTTGAGTTCGTTGAGGAACGCTTGAACGCGTCGAATCGTGAGGTCGGTGTGCTTGAGCATGCGCTTATCCGTAGCCTGAGGCTTGGCTAGTTTACACCTGCCGCAGCCGGAAAGATCGTTTATACTAAAATCACGTTCGAGATGGTACCAACGTCGATCGATTCGCTTGCTCCGATTCTCGCGGCCCTCTATCTGAGGGGCGCTCCCCGCGAAACCGGCCTCCTCGCGTCGCGCTGGCCGATCGTGCTTCGGGCGCTCCGGACGCACCCCGAGCGCCCGTCGGCCGCCTTGCGCGACGCGGGGCTGTGGATGGAGTCGGTCGTGGCGGAAGACGCCGGGCTGCTCCGTTGGGCCGAGCGCCAGATCGCCGGTTCGCTTTGTCTGACCGTCGTCGATCCCGAGTATCCGGCGCGATGGCTGTCGGTCCTGGGGCATCGTGCGCCGCCGGCGGTCTGGGTT
>DASWVS010000135.1:0-14099 GCA_036401135.1 Fimbriimonas sp. | reverse complement strand
CACTTGCTCACCCCGTAGAGATCGCCGGGGTTCACCGGATCGTTGGTCTTCACCTGGTAGTCCGCCGGATAGCCCGACACCGCGTGGATGGAGGAAGCGTGGACCAGGCGCCGGCACCCGCAATGCTTGGCAGCCACCATCAGGTTGTAGGTTCCGACGATGTTGGCCTCGAGCAGCTCCTCCCAGGTGGCGGTGGGGCTGGGGTCGCCCGCCATGTGCACGACGGTGTCGATCCCTTCGCAGATCTCCTTCAGCCGGTCGAGGTTCGTCAGTTGCGCGGGCACGACCTCGCCGAACTCCTGGAGCCGCCACGCGGATTCGTCCCCCGGCCGGACCATCAATCGGAGCGTGAAGCGCTTCGGCGCGTGCTCGGCGAAGTAGGAACCGATGCGCCCGGCGGCGCCCGTCACCAGGACCGTCCGGTCCGGCTTGACGGTCGGCTCGAAGGAATTAATGGAAAATGCGTCTGCCATACCTGTGCTCTCCCTGCAACGGTTTTGGACCGAAGCCTTTGCCCAGGTGTTCGGTCCGTCAGACGCCGCCGGCTACTTCCAGAACTTTCGCATCAGCAGGATGAGAAGGATCGCTCCGATCGTGGCACCGACCAAGGTCGGAACGAACCCGCCCGCACCGCCGCCGAGGAACGTCCTCACGATGAAGCCGACGAGGAGCGAGCCGGCGATGCCGAGCGCCATCGTCATCAGGCAGCCCTTCGGCTCCTTGGCGGTGCCCGGGGTGAGCGCTTTGGCGATGATGCCAGCCAGCAGTCCGATGACGATCAGATAGACGATATCCATGTTCGGTATGACCGAGAGGAAACGTAGAAGGTTGCATTAAGGGGCGGCGGAGTGCCTTTCACCCTCCGGCGCCCTCATCCGCTTCTTCGCCTTCGCCCGGTGTCGCACCGCCTCGATGACCGCGGGAACGACGGAGATGCCGATCACGGCGAGGACCGCGACGGAGAAGTTCTCTCGGACGAACGGGATCGCGCCGAAGAAGTAGCCGGCGGTGACGCAGACCCCGACCCACAAAACCGCCCCGATGACGCAGAAGAGCAGAAAGCGGAGGTAGCTCATCGCCCCCATCCCGGCGACGAACGGCGCGAAGGTGCGGACGATCGGCACGAACCGCGCGATAATGATCGTCAACCCTCCGTATCGGTGGAAGTAGTGTTCTGTCTTGGCCAGGTGATCCCGTTTGAAGAACTTGGAGTTCTCCCGTTCGAACAGCCGCCGGCCCAACCGCTTCCCGATCTGGTAGTTCACGTTGTCGCCCAGCAGCGCCGCCCCGACGAAGGTGAGGTAGAGCATCGGCAGGCTGAGCGGGCCCTGGCCGGGGTGGGCAAAGATGCCGGCGGCGAAAAGCAGCGAGTCGCCCGGCAGGAACGGGGTCACCACCAGGCCGGTCTCCGCGAAAACGATCGCAAAGAGGATGAGGTAGGTTTGGGTGCCGTAGTTGGCGATGATCTCCTTCAGATGCTGGTCGATGTGAAGGATAAAGTCGATGAGCGGCACGAAAAGATTGTACTTCCCGGTCGACGGGCTCTCAATAATGGTCCCGGTGAATTCCGCCCCTCGGCAGGTGGCCGCCCAAACCGAACATTCTAGTACGGATCGGAAAACGCCGAAAGTTTCCGTAGGTCCAACGAACTATTTGGGATTTCCAAAAACTCGTGTTATAAAAGAATCCGTTAACGAAAGCCACTTCCTCTTTCGTGGTTTCGGCTGTCATACGGCCATCATCGCTCAGGGCGCCAGATTCGGCGCCCTTTTTAACGCCTGCCGGCGCTCCCTGGCCGAGGTCTCGCCATGAAGTCGAACGAATTGCGACGGGACCTGGGGCTCTTCGACGCGGTGGCAATCGGTTGGGGCGCCATCGTGGGCGCCGGGCTCTTCGTGGTGACGGGGGTGGCAGCGGCCGTCGCCGGGCCTGCGTTCCTGGTCGGCCTGCTGGTCGCGGCCGTGGTCGCCACGTTCAACGCGCTCTCCTCCGCCCAGTTGGCGGCGAACTACCCGCGGTCCGGTGGGACCTACGAATACGGCTACGAGGTGCTGCACCCGTGGGCCGGTTTTGCGGCCGGCTGGACTTTTTTGGCGAGCAAGCTGGCGGCGGGAGGAACGGTGGCGATCGGGTTCGGGGGCTACCTGGCGGCCCTGGTCCCGGGCGTCTCGGCCCAAGCGGCGGCGGCCTCGGCGGTGGTCGCCTTGACGGTGGCCAACTACCTGGGGATCCGGAAAGCCGGGCGACTGAACATTGCCATCGTCGTCGTTACGCTCACGTCCCTCGCGTACTTCGCCGTGACCGGGCTGCCCGCATTCCAGCGGGAGAACCTGGAGCCGTTCGCCCCGGAAGGAGCGGGGTCGGTGCTTCGGTCGGCCGCCCTGCTGTTCTTCGCCTATACGGGGTACGCCCGGATCGCCACCCTCGCGGAGGAGGTGCGGGAGCCGAGGCGGACGATTCCGCGCGCCATCATGATCTCGCTGGGGACGGCGGCGGTTCTGTACCTTCTGGTGGCGTTCGTCGCCGTCGGGGCGGTCGGTGCGGAAACGATGGCTTCCAGCCGGTCCCCGCTGGCCACGGCGGCGGAGCGGATCGGCGCCCCCGCCGGGGCCCTGGCCATCGGGATCGGCGCCGCCGCCGCCATGCTCGGGGTGCTGCTCAGCCAGGTGCTCGGAATCAGCCGCGTGATGCTCGCGATGGCGCGCAGGGGCGACCTGCCGCCGGGGCTCGGGCACGTGAGCGAGAAACGCGCCGTTCCCGACAAGGCGATCTTCGTGACCGGCGCGATCATTCTCCTCCTCGCCCTATTCGGGACGCTCGAATGGATCGTGGCGTCGGCCACGTTCACGATCCTGCTGTACTACACGATCACCAACGTGGCGGCGCTGAGGCTGGAAAAGAAGCTCAAGCTTTATGGCGACGCGATCGCCGTCCTCGGCACGCTCTCCTGTCTGGCGCTCGCGTTCTCCCTCAAGCCCGAAACGATCGCTTGGGGCCTGCTTTTGCTCGCCGCCGGCTTCGCCTTCCGGGCGCTGTTGCGTCGGCCCGTTCGCGGGCGATCCTAGTAGGAGGCGAGGATGTCGCGGGCGGCCTCGTCCCAGAAGGGGTGGCAGAACTCGAAGCCCGACTCGAGAAGGCGCTCGGGAAGCACCCAGCGGCTCTTCAGAAGCAGCTCCGTTTCCGTTCCCAGCCACTGGGCGCCGACCTCGAGCATCCACCGCGTCGTCGGCAGCGCGACCCGTGTGTGCATCTCCCTTCGAAGGACCCGGAGGAACTCGGCGTTCGGAAGCGGGTTCGGCGACGCGATGTTCACCGGTCCCGTCAACGACGATCCGATCAGAAACTCGATGGCGCGGCAGTAGTCCTTCGCATGGATCCAACTGACCATCTGCCTGCCGTCGCCCATCGGGCCGCCAAACCCCCGGTGGACGATATCGTAGAACGCTTCGAAAACCCCTCCCTCGCCGGGTTCGAAGACCATAGCGGTTCGCGCCAGGACCTTCCGCGTTTCCGGCGCGTCGGACTCCATGCAAGACTGCTCCCACTTCTTGCAGACGTCGACCGAGAACCCGGTTCCGATCTCGCCCTCGGACTCCGTCTGGGGGCGATCTTCCGCGTGGCGGTAGATCGTGGCCGAACTGGAGTTGATCCAGACAGGGATGCCCGTGCGCGCCACCGCTTTGCCGAGGGCGAGAGTGGTTTCGACCCGGCTCGCCAGGATCTCGCGCCGGTTGTCCTCGTCGTAGCGGCAGTTCACGCTGCGCCCGGCGAGGTTGATCAGGGCGTCAGCCCCTTCGAGCGCGGAGACCCACTCGCCGATTTCTGTCGGGTCCCAACGGACGTGGCCGGGCTCGGAGGGTTCGCGCGCGAGAACGACCACCTCGTGGCCGAGGGTCCCAAAATGACGAGTCAGGAGCCGGCCGAGATAGCCGCTTCCGCCGGGAATTACGATCTTCATGGATGAGGGAAAGCCGCGCGCAAAAACACTCCAAGACCAACGAAACGGATGCCATTGTAGACCATCGAGCCCGCGAGTAGAATCGATTGGCGCTGCGATGAACAAGATCCGTGTCTCCGACAACCGACGTTTCCTCGTCCGCGAGGACGGAAGCCCGTTCTTCTACTTGGGCGACACCGCCTGGGAGCTTTTTCACCGCCTGAACTTAGGGGAGGCGACGCAGTACCTTGCCAAGCGCGCCCAGCAGCGCTTCACCGTCGTCCAAGCGGTGGTGCT
The DNA here is from genome assembly GCA_036401135.1 of Fimbriimonas sp. Classification (GTDB taxonomy): domain Bacteria; phylum Armatimonadota; class Fimbriimonadia; order Fimbriimonadales; family Fimbriimonadaceae; genus Fimbriimonas. The sequence goes on along the minus strand of DASWVS010000135.1, from coordinate 9,865 downwards.
CGGCGAACTGGACGGTCTCCACAATCCGAACGCGAATGGGGATCTGCCGTTGGAAGGCGACGACCCGACCAAGCCTCTGGAACCCTACTTCGGGCACGTGGACGCGATCGTGCGCGAGGCGAACCGGCTGGGCCTGACGGTCGGCATGCTCCCGACCTGGGGCGACAAGTGGAACCGGAAATGGGGGAAGGGGCCTGAGATCTTCGATGCCGTCAACGCGCGCGTGTTCGGGGAGATCCTTGGCCGCCGGTACCGGGACGCCGACCTGATCTGGATCCTGGGCGGCGACCGGCCGATCGAAGAACCGCGCCATCTCGAGATCGCCCGGGCGATGGCGGACGGGTTGCGGGCGGGGGACGGCGGCAGCCATCTCATCTCCTTCCACCCGATGGGCGGAGGCCACTCGTCGGAGCATCTCCACCAGGAGCCGTGGCTCGACTTCAACATGATCCAGTCCGGGCACGGCGCGCGCAACGGCCGCAACTGGGAGATGATCGCCCGCGACTACCTCCTCGAGCCGACGAAACCCTGCATGGACGCTGAGCCCTGCTACGAGAACCATCCGGTGAACTGGAAGCCCGAGGAACTGGGCTGGTTCGACGAGTACGACGTGCGCAAGGCGGCCTACCGGTCGCTGTTCGCCGGCTCCCACGGGCATACCTACGGCTGCAACGACGTCTGGCAGATGCACCGCGAAGGCGACGAGCCGGTCGGCTATTCGCGAAACCTGTGGAGCGAGGTGCTGGGCTTGCCGGGGGCGAACCAGATGCGCCACGTCCGGGCGCTCATGGAGTCGAGGCCGTTCCTCTCTCGCATCCCGGACCAGACGCTGGTCCTCGACGACCCTGACGAGGCGGGGGAGCATATCCAGGCGACCCGGTGCGACGAGGGCTCCTACGCGTTCGTTTACCTGCCGAAGGGCGGACATGTCGCCCTCGACCTGCAGCCGCTGCACCGGTTGGAGTTGGATGCCGCGTGGTACAGCCCCCGTACCGGCGACTTCACTCCGATCGGTAGGTACTCGGCAACTCGCGCCCAGCAGTTTGAAGCTCCAAGCCCGCTCGACTGGGTGCTGGTGCTCGACGACCCGAACGCCGGCTTCGAACCACCCTCTACGGAGTGACGGAGCGCTTCGGCCTACCTCCCCAGTCCGAGGGAACGCAGGTAGGCGACCGACTCCCCCAGCATCCGCCGTTCCTCCTCGACCGGCAAGACCTCCTGCGTCTTCTGCTCGGCCCAGACCTCGACCGTCGCGCTCTCGGCGGTCGCCTGAACCTGGCCGATCAGCCACGGGATGTCGATCTGGCCCTGCCCGGCGGAGGTGCCGGTGACGGTGAACCCCATGTTGTGCCAGACGCGCTGGATTCGGATGTCCTTGACGTGCAGGTTGACGGTGTACGGCGCGAGGGTCCGAACGACGTGCTCCGTCCCTTCGAGGCAGCCGAGCGAGTTCGCGGTGTCGAGGCAGACGCCGTAACGGTCGGGACCCAGGCGCTCGACGAGTTCGGCGAAGGTGCGGGCCGGGAACCGGTCGTGGTTTTCGATCGCAAGGATCGTATCCGGCACTTCGTCCCGCCAGAAGCGGAGTGCTTGGACGAGTTCGTTCGGCTCCGGCCGATCGTCGCCACGATCCAGCACGATGCGGACGAAGCCGCAGCCTGAGCTGCGGGCGATCGCGGCCAGCCGGATGAGCTCTCGGCGGTCGACGCCGCGCGTTCCCGGCTCGACCACGACGCCCTCGGCGGCAGCCCTTGCGCAAAGGCGTTCGAGATCCTCGGGAGGCAACTCGGAGAGGGAGAGGTTGTCGCAGTACTGGACCGACTGCACGCCGAGCCGTACCGCCTCGTCGAGCAGGTTCTCGTGCGTGACGAAGCCTGCACGGATGTTCCAGGCCAGCGAGTACGAACCGATACCGAGTCTCATGTGGAGTGAGGAGGGCTTACCCTTGTTTGAACGGCCGCAGGCCCGCCTGCGGGGAAGTAGGTCGAATATTGCGGCCCGGCGAGGCAAGCCTCGCCGGAACAAAGAGACCCCAAGGGGTCCTCACTCCAAAAGGCGCTTCAGGAGGACGCACTGGCCGATGTGGTAGGCGTCGTGGACGGCGATCTCCAGCAGCGTCTTCACCGCGTCCTCGTCGCTTTTCATCCGGTGGACGAACGGTTCGGCGGAAGCGATGGCGAGCGCATCGCCCAGATTCCTCAGGAAATCCTCTCGGACCTTGCCCCATTCCGACGTGTGCACCTTCGGCCAGTCCCAGATCTTTGGGTCGAGGCGCGGTCTCGTTTCGCCTCGAAGCTTCGCAAGCCAGATCTGCTGCCACAGGTCGCAGTGGGCGACGTTCTCGGCGCTCGAGTAAGGCCAGCCCCGCGCCCTGACAACGGCTCGCTCGGCGCGGATCTTCAGCACGCTCTTCGGAGCGGAGAAGTCCATGCCGTCGCGGACCTGACGGAGCGCTTCGGACGCGGTCGCTGCTGTTGCCATGGACATGGTCTACAACAAATCGCGCGGCCAGCCAAGCCTCGCTGCGGACAAAGAGGGCAGCCCTCCTCACTCCAAAGAGCCGGTCACGATGGCTCGCACCTGATCCTTGAGCGACTCGGGTTCGAACACCCTCTTCCAGTCGGGTCGGATCACGCGCCGCTTGCCGTACTCGATGATCAGCTTCGCGCCGTCGCTAAAAGGGTTGCCCGCCTCGCCGAACACGATCGCCAGGGGGATGTTCACGTGGCCCATCATGAAGTCCTTCGCCGCCTCGGGCGGGACGCCGTGGGCGACGGCCTCGTCCATCGCCTCCTTGATGATCGTGCAGCACATCGCGGTCACCGTCTCCGCCATCGCCGGTTCCAGATAGGCCATCTGCTCGACCGTGATCCGGTGCGAGCGCATCACCGGCGCGTACATAGCCCGCGCGATCGCGTCGCCCCTGGCGTAGTCCGCGTCCGAGCCGTTCTCGACCGCGCACACGATGTTTTGCTTGGCCTTGATCCCGCCGAAGAAGTCGCGCCGCGCCTCTCCCTCCTCGTCGTTCCAGATCGGCGGGTGGCAGGGGTGGGTCACGAACAGCGGCACGTCCGGTCGCGACGCGAGAACCCCCGCGTAGGCCGCTGCCGGGTCCAGCGTCATCAGCATCGCTCCCGCTTTCATCTGCGGGACGACCTGCTGCGAAACGGCGCCCAGGGCGAGGTCCGGCAGGGCGAGGATCACGACGTCGGCTTGGGGCAGGGAATCTTCCGCCGGAGTCGGACTCAGCCCGCGCCGCTCCAAGTTGGCGAGGCCCGGCTCGCCGTTCTCGACGTAGAGGACCCGGTATTCGGAGCGATGCTTGAGGTTGTCGGTGAGGCGGCAGCCCATTTTGCCGCCCGCGCCGAAGAGTGCAATGGAGGTGAGATTCGACATAAGGTGCTAACCCTCCGAGGGCCATGCCATCGAGTGGGGAGGGATCCCGGCGACTGCAAAGTCGGCGATGTTGGCGACCACGTCGCCTCGCGGCGTACGTATTCCGACGAGTAAGGGTCGGTCGAACGAAAGGACCCGCAAGGCGCGCGAGTCCGAGAGAGCGAGGAAAAGGCGCTCGAGCGGCGAGGTCGTCTCCGGAGCTTCCGGGAGGACCCCTCCGGGTCCATGGGTCCGAAAGTAGGTGGCCGATCCGGCCGAGGCAATGGCGCGAACGGACGCCAGGGTCCATGCGGCAGCCAATTCCGTGCCAAGGCGCGCGTCCTTTTCCGGACGGTCGAAAGACTCGAACGTGACAGGTCCCACGTGGGCCTGGCCGCCCAGCGCGATGCTCTGGGCCTCCTCCAGCAGAAGCGCGTGCGTCCCCACCGTCTCCATAATCGAGCGGTCGTCGAACGCGTGGACCTGGGGATTAAGGGCGAATCCGACCCCGTCGAAGCGTCCCGGCTCGGGAGGCTGGCGGTTCAACTCGGTGAAGTTGTGCCGGCTCGCGCCGATCACGGCGACCTTTCGAGACCGCAGGGGCCCAGGATCGACGGAGGGATCGACGAGGACCTCGAGCGGTCTCGCCGCGGCGATCCGATCCGCCAACTCGTCCGTCAAAGGCGCCCTCAGGTGGATCTGGAGCCGCAGACCGATGGCCTCAGCCACCCGAGCACCTCTTTCAATCTCCTCCCGCCAGCGGCTTCCGAGGACGACCGCCAGGTGGCCGAGGCGAAGCCGGCGCAGCCGCTCGACCTGCCACGCCGCCGGCTCTCCCGAATCCCCCAGCAGGCAACCGAGGCGGCAGGTAAAGGCTTCGTCATGTTCGAGGGCCGGCGTAGGTTTGGCTTTCGCCAACCGATCCCTTTCGCTCGAAGGTTGAGCTGCATCCGGCTCGAAACGGACGGTCACCGCGTGTCGGATCTGCTCGCCCCTCTTGATCGGGTACGGCTTCGGCCAGTCGAGGGGGCGGCAGTAGGTCTTGAACGAGTCGTCCGACCAGTTGCGCTGGTCCTCGGTCTCGAAGATCTCGCCTTCGAAAACGATCGTCAACGGGCCGAAACCCGGAACGTCGAGGTGCATGGACCGGATGTCGAAGATCGGCTGATGGGGCGAGACGTGCCGAGGGAGGAATTGTCGCGAATAGCCGCCGTCCGAGTGCCCGACGACGAGGGCGGCCCCGGCGTGGGAGGAAGGGTGGAGAAGGCAAAGCCCCGTTCGGCAGGTCTCGAAGTCCTCCATGGCGGTCCCTGCGGCTTCGAACCGGAAGCGCCCCGGCTCGACTGTCGCCTTGCACTCCCAGACGACGTGGTGCGGGCCTCGGCGGCTGATCAAGCGCCAAGCCGCGCTGGACCCGTCGAACGTGAAATCCCGGACCTCGTTGGGCGCGGTGCCCCAGCCTGAGTCGCGGACGGCGAGGTAGACCGTCCGAACCAACTCCTTGCCGTTGCCCGACAGCCTTCGCAGAAAACCGGTCTGCGGCTCGAACTCGACGCTCGTCGTCCCTGCCTGAAGCAGGGTTGTCTGGCGATCCACGATACTGAGTCTACTCTCCGGAGATCGGCCGCTTTCCCAACGGACTCGAGTGAACAATCGCACAAGGCGAGGCCCGTACAACGGCTGTTAACCCCTCCTCTGTTGCCGAATCAGGTTCAAAATGAGGCAAGGCCGATGCCTCCGCCTCGCCGTTCTTGTGAAACGCGTTAACTTGTGGGCATAATGGTGCGTGGCCTCGATTCGTGATGTTGCCAAGGCGAGCGGCGTTTCCATCGCCACCGTATCCCATGTCCTGAACGGTCGGTCCACCAAGGTGAGCGACGAGACTCGCGACCGCGTCCTTGCCGCGGTGCGCGAACTCCGCTATCGCCCCACGGCGCTCGAAGACCGCCAGCGGGCGATCCTGACGAAGAACATCGGCTTCCTCACCAGCGACCTCGCGACCTCGCCCATCACCCGGAACGCCTACTTCGGCCTGATCCTGAACTCCGTGCTCGAGACCGCGGCCCTGCGCGGCTACAGCACGACGATCTTCGTCGAGAGGATGTGGGACGACATCGGCCATGCCATCCGCAGAAGCTACGACGGCCGATGCGACGGGGTTCTGCTCCTTGCGCCGAGCGTCGACTCGGACGCTCTGAGGACCCTCTGGGAACGCGGAACCCCGCTGGTCTCGATCGGGACGACCGTCAACCTGCCCGGCGTCTCGCTGGTCGACATCGACAACGAGACGGCGGCCGCGACGTTGACCCGCTACCTCCAGAACCTGGGGCACCGACGGATCGCGTTCGTGGGCGGGAGCGTGGTCGGCACCAGCGCGCTCGAGCGTGCCCGGGGGTACGTCGGGGCGATGATCGAGGCGGGTGCGACCGACGAGGAGGTGTGCGTGGTGAACACGCGGGGGATCTCGGACGACGCCAACGGCGTCGCCACCTCCGTCGAAGCCCACCGCCCGGCGCGCCACGCCCACCGCTATTACGACGTCGTCGGCCTGGGGCAGGCCGTCGCCCGGTTCGTGGTCGAGTCGGCGATGCCGGACGTGACCGCGTTCGTGTGTTGGAACGACGGCGTGGCGAGGGAGGTGATCGCCGGCCTGAAGCGCAAAGGCGTGCGGGTGCCCGACGATGTTTCGATCGTTTCGTTCGACGACAGTGCCGATGCCACAAGCGAACGGCCGTGCCTGACGACCATGCGCCAGCCCTTCCACCAGATCGGAAAGACGGCGGTGGGCGTGCTGCTGGATCGGATCCTTGATCCGGGACAACCGGCGCAGGCGGTCCGCTACATGCCCGAGATGATCATCCGGGAGTCCGCAATACCCGTCAAAGAGCAAGTTTCCTAAGAAACCTTATTTTCTTCTTGTCATCGGGAGCATCCTCTGTTATTCTAAGCGAACGCGTTAACCGGCTCTCGAGACGGTGAGGGCCGATTTTTCGGCGAAGCCTTGAAAACCATGCGCCCCGATCGAGGGGCTGGATACCAACGGAGGATCCTTTTGCACCGTAACCGCGCTTTCACGCTCATCGAGCTTCTCGTCGTTATCGCGATCATCGCCATCCTCGCGGCGATCCTGTTCCCCGTGTTCGCCCAGGCAAAGGTCGCGGCGAAGAAGACGTCCGAACTCTCGAACGTCAAGCAACTCGGCCTTGCCGCCCTCATGTATGCCGGCGACCACGACGACGTCTTCGCGACCACCCATGTCTACGACTGGACCGGCCCCGCGAACGACCGCTACTGGGTCCCCAAGCACGTGCCCTACATCAAGAGCCTGGGGATCTTCCGGAGCCCTCTCGACGGAGGATTCACCACCGACCAGACCAGTTGGTCGGGGCCATGGGTTTCCTGGGGAGCGAACGCCCTTTTCGGCGGCGGGGCCCTTACGGGGAACACGTCTGCCGGCATCTTCGCGCTGCGCAACGACGACTGGGAGCAGTACAGCTGGTTCACGCCCGGCCCCGGAATGAGCTCGACTGCCGTGAACAAGCCGGCGGAGACGATCATGTTCGCGCCCAAGTACAGCCGCGACCAGTCCAAGGTCCCCGGGTGGGAATGGCTCGGCGGCAACTACGCCTTCTACTGGGTGTCGAACGTGTTCCTGTGGGACCCCTCCGGCACCGACAAGTACTACCAGGACCAGGGAGCCGCAACCCCCAGCGGAGCGATCCCCAAAGCCGACTTCCCGTTCGGCCAAGAGGGCTCGATGTCGGTCACCCAGGGCAAGGGGAACATGGTGCTCTCCGACGGCCACGCCGCCGCCCTGAACCCCGTGGCGACCAACCCGGACGGGCTGAACCAGCCGGAAAAGAACATGTGGGTCTCCCAACGTCCGGGCTAGCGGAGGATCGATGCGAATCTCAACCCTCGCCCTTTTCGGAGCTTGCGCGGGATGTCTCGCCGCCGGATGCGGATCCGGCGGCGAGATGTCCAAGCAGGACGAATCCGCATTCAAGCAGTCGATCGACACCGGCAAGGAAAAGCTGGACCCCAACGACGTGCCGCCCGAGGTCCGCGATCGGGTGAAAGCCATCATGGACGCGCAGAAGCCGCCGGGTGCCAGCCGCTAGGCGAAAAACGAAAGAACCGACACCCATCCGCCGAACGCGAAGGATAATATACTTGCAATAACATTGCGAGGTTGGTGTCTCACATGTTCGGTTCGTGCCTCGTCGGCATCGCAGGGCTCGTCGCGTTTGGAGAACTTCCCGGGTGGTTTGCGCCTCCCTCCCAGGCGGCCGTCGAACCCACCCCCGCCGTCAGAACGGAGGCGCAGGACGCCTCGGACCGTGCCAAGGCACGAACGCTGGCCCTTTGGTCGATCGAGGCCGCGGCAAAGGCCGGATCCGACGAACGGCCGAGGTTGCTGGGGGAAATCGTTCCCCTGCAGGCGCGCGCGGGCGATGTTGCGGGGGCGCTGAAGACGGCGTCGCTCCTGCCCCGGGGTGAGTCGGTCCTCGACCGCGACTTTGCGCTCGCGCAAATCGCCGTCGAGCAGGTGAACGCCGGGGACTTCGTCGGCGCCAAGTCCACGATCGAGGTGATCGACAAGGGGGAAACAAGCTGCCGCGCGTACGCCCTGAACCGGCTCGCCTACGCGCAGGCCCGATCCGGAGATGTGAAGGGCGCGCTGGAGACGGCATACAAAGTGGGGAAGGACGAAGCGTACATCCCGCTTTGCGCGATCGCCTGGGCTCTTCATCGCAAGGGACAACCCTCCGAAGCGCTCGCCGTCCTAAACGGTCGAAAGGCGTCTTTGGCCAAGTGGATCTCCGAACTCAACCTGGGGGGACCGATCATGGACGTGCGGACGCTGGACTCGCTGGTCAAGATGAGCGCAGCTCAGGCGAAAAGCTGCGATTACGACGAAGCGACGTCCTTTATCGAAATGTTGCGTTCCCCCAGCGGAGTCGCCGTCGTGGTCGCTGCCAGGCGCGCTGCGGGGGATCCCGCCGGTGCCGACCGAGTGGCGAAGTCGATGCACCAAATGGTGAAGGATCCGCCGATCCTTGGGCTGGGATTAGGAGCCTGGATGGAGGTCTTCATGGTGCAGGCGCTTCTGGAGTACGGCGACATCCAGGATGCCGTCACGCTCGCCGAGGCGTTCCCGAAGTCGGACCACGAGCCGGCGGCCTGGTTCCTGATCGCCAACCACCAGATCGTCAAGGAAGATCTGCAGGGGGCGCTGCGTTCCTACGAGCGGATCGAACGGCCCTGCGAACGATCCAAGGCGGCGGCACTTTTGGCGATTGGCTACGCAGAATCCGACGCGACGACGGCAGAGCGATATCTCGTATCTTCGATCGAAGGCCTTAAGAACGAGGAAGACTTCAGGCGGGCGACGGGGCTCGCTTACGTCGCCAAGGCCCAATGGACCCTCAACCACCGCGACGAGGCGGCAGCGACGCTCCGCGAGGCCGAACGATTGAGCCCCGACCTTACGTCCCTCGAACTCTACGACGTTTTCAGTCAGATCGAAGCCCACGATCTGATAGGAGACCATGCGACGCTCGCACGCATTGCCGTCGATACCGAGGACACGTCCCTGATGCACCGGGTCGCAGCGTTGATGGTCTCTGCGGGCGACCCTACCGGCGCCTCCAACTTGATCATGAAGATGGCTGCCGATATTGCCAAAGCCGGGAAACGCTCTGGCCGGCAGGTGAGGGAGCTGATGGCGCTCCAGGCGAAAATCGGCAACGAGAAGACCGCGGAAGAGTTTGCGCACCAGCTGCCGGATCACGAAACCCGCGCCTATGCGCTCCTCGGGATCGCCGAAGGCCTGGTTTCAAGGACTACGAACTGATCGAGGGATCGATCAGTGGATCCAGCCTCTCGCGCTCCTCGGCGTCGAGGCCGCAGATCTCCGCCAGGACCGCGCCGGTCCCTTCGAGATGGATTCGTTCCCGAAGACGCTGGGCTGAGGCATCTTCGGGCGCGTCGTAGGCAAGAGCTGCCCTCACGGCCTGAGCCAGGCAGCGAGGTTCGACTCCCTGTTCGAAGCACAAGAGGATCGTTCCGACGAGCCGGTCCTCGCGCTGGAGCTTTCGGATCGGGTCCGCGGCGACGCGCGCGACCGTGTCTCCGAGGGCCCGGCTGGAGAAGCGGCGCCGAAGGTCGGCCGCATGCTCCCACAGTTCGCCCAGGTCCAGGCCGTGGCGGCGGTGGAGGGCGAGACAGGCCTCGTCCATCGTCCCCTCGACCGTCGGACGAACCGCAGGATCCTCCATCGCCTGCCAGATGAATGAATGGCCACGCTGGTAGCCGAGATAAGCGGCAGCGGCGTGGCCCGCGTTGTGGAGGTAGAGCTTGCGCTCCGCGTACGCGACAAAGTTGGCTCTCGGCTGAAGGTTCTTGATGGGAGGGATCGGGTTCAGGAACCCGTTCGCGTCGACGGGAAGCTCGCAGAACGCCTCCACGCGAATCTTGAGCGGGTCTT
>DASWVS010000134.1:0-3836 GCA_036401135.1 Fimbriimonas sp. | reverse complement strand
CGGCTGAGCGTTTCCTGGGCCTCTATCCGCTGATCGCCAAGAGCGGAGCGATGCAGGCCGAGACGGAGGCCGAGCTCTTCGAGCGACTCGACAAGGTCCTCGGAGACAGCGTCCGCACCGAGACGGACCGAAGCCTTAAAGGCCGGCCCGCCTGGCACAAGGCGCGCAAGCTGGCGTCGGCGCAAACGGCGGAAGCGAATTGGCAACAAATGCGCGAAAGAGCCCTGCGCGACTGCCCTTAGCAGACCTCCTGGTTGTCGTTGCGTCCTTTGTGTTGATGAGGATGCGCGCTCCGGAGGTTGCGGGGGGCACCAAGTGGAGCCTCCCGTAACCGCACGTCTTCAGCCTTCGGGCTCGTGGTCTTCCTACCAAACGAAACTAACCATGCGGTCCCGCAGGCGCGGCGCATAGAACGCGCTTCTTCTCCGAGGTGCGGAAGCACTCCTCCTGGTTCGTCATCATGAACCGTTTCGCGAGCGAGGCCGCCTCCTTCTCCGTGAGCTCCCCGTCGTCCACCTCCGCCTGAAGCGCCTTTGCGAGCCCCTTGCGCGCCTGGATCGAGTAGGCGTAGGCGGCGTTCGGCCACCAAGAGTCGCCGCCGAACCCGAACAGCTTGTGCGAAGGGACCGCGTGGATCGTTTTGCGGACGAACTCGGCCGTGGAGAAGGGGTCCATCGACCAAGCCCAGCAGAGGTCGAGATAGACATTCGGGTAGTGCTTCGCCAGCGCGACCAGCTCGTCGGTGTAGGGGTAGGCGGTGTGCATCAGCACGAACCGCGTCCCCGGGTGCTTCCGGATCAGCCCGTGGAGGTGGCCGGACCGGATCCAGGTCGGGTCCATGTAGCCTTGCCCCGCCATGTACCCGGTGTGGATCTTCATCGGCAGGTCGTGCTTCGCGCAAAGCGCCGCTCCGCGCGAGAGGCACCAGTCGCCCAGGGCGAGTTGCTGGCCTTTGTCCTCAGAGCCCGCGCGCATCGAGGCGAGCGCCTGTTCCACATCCCCCTGCTCCCGGTCCTCCCATCGGAGCGTTCGAACGTAGGCGTGCTGCGTCTTGACCGCGATGGAATACGCGGCGAACCGCTCGAAGACGGCTTCCATCACCGAATCGAGGTCGTCGAGCCCCCGCACCTCGACGCCGACGTCCTCCGTCAACGCCTCGTAGTCGATCTTGCCCTCCGCGAACTGAAGCCAGCTGAGGTCGTAGAGGAAGAAATCCGGGCCGGTCGGGTCCGGTTCGACTTTGTAGGTGGCGAGGTCGACCTGGATATGGTCGAGGCGGGCGCAGCCCCGCAGGATCCTCAGCCGGTCTCCCTGCCGGCGCGGCGCGTCGCAAGCTTCCAGGGCTTCCGGAGTCAGTTCCTCCAGCCCATAGACGTGCCGGGCGATGAGCCGGACCCCCTCGCCGTAGCCGGTGTGCTTGCACCGTTCCCAAGCCTCGCGCACCGCCTCGAACCGGCCCCCGATGTCGGGATCGTTCGGGTTGAGAAGCCGCTCCGTGGCCTCTTTCGTCGCTCCGGCGACGTTGAGCTCTGCGAGAATGTAGTTGTCGAAGAGGTCCTGGAGGACGTCGAACGGATCGTTCAGATACTTGTCCTCTTTCCGCTGATGCTCGTGGGTATCGGCCAGAGGCGACTCGTCGATGAACCGCTGAAGCTCCGTCATGCCGCCATGTTACAGCAAAGGGCGCAAAGGGAGCGCGGACTTCAGTCCGCATGGGTCCGCAGGCTTCAGCCTGCGAAAAACCGCACCTGAAAAAGAGGCCTTACGAACGCGGATCGATCCGAATCACGAACCCGCCGTCGGGAGCGACATCGAGGTTCATGATGTCCGTCGCCGAGATCTCCTGCGTCCGAGACCCGATCCGGTTCGGATCGTCCTCCGTTTCCGGCGTGTCGCTCCAAATCCTGGCGGTGAATTTTCCGGGCCTGAGCCATTTAAGCGGCAACTTCACTTCTCGGCCCGGACCGGCCGAGAGGCCGCCGACGTACCAGGTCTGGCCCTTGCGTCTTGCTGTCACCAGCAGGCTGCCGATCTCGGCCTGGAGCACGCGCGTCTCGTCCCACCAGGTCGGAACCATCGAAACGAAGTCGAATCCGGGCTGGTCCCGGTACGCCGCCGGGTAGTCGGCCACCATCGGCGTCGGATTGTCGAGGCACACGTACATCGCAAGCTGGTGCCCCCGCGTCCCCAGCACGTTCGGTCCGATGTTGATCGGTTTGAACTCCGACCGCTTTACTGCCCGGAATCCGCCCAGGTGGTAGTCCATCGGCCCTGCGATCAAACGCGTGAACGCCAGCCGCAGGGTGTGCCCCGGGGTGCACGCGTCGCTCCACTTCAGGTACTCGAGGTTGAGCGCCCCCTCGTGGTTCATCAGGTTCGGGTAAGTCCGCTGCAACCCGTTCGGCTTCCAGATCCCGTGGAAGTGGATGCGGATCCGGCGCTTCGCCGCCGCCTTCAGGATCTCCTCGGCGAACTCGACCGTCTCCTGGTCGTCGTGGTCGAAGAAGTCGACCATCATGCCGTCCCAGCCGATCTTCTCGAAGGCGGCGAACGCCTCCTCTACCCGTCCCTTGAGCGCTCCCTGGTGGACCCAGGTCCAGAGGCCGATCCCTTTCTCCTTCGCGTAGTCGCGGATCGGCTCCATGTCCAGGTCCGGGCGGACCCGAGTCACGTCGGTGCCGGGGCCGGGGAAGAGGCCGGGCACCTCCTGGACGTACCAGGGCTTGTCCGCCTCGTCCGAAACCACCGCGTGGTAGGCGATGCCGCCTTCGGCGCAGAAGTCGAAGTGCCGCCGCTGGGACTCCATCGAGAAGATCGCGGCGGGACGCTCGGGATCGGTCAGGTTGCCGTTCCACCAGGGCCACGTGATCTTGCCGGGCTTGATCCACGAGAGGTCGCCGATCGCGTTCGGCTCGTTCAGGCAATAGATCGTGTCCGTCTCCAGCAAGGCGCCGATCCGGTCGGCAACCAGCGCCACCCGCCACGGGGACTTCATCGGCAGGTCCGTCACGACTTTGTTGCCGTCCGGTTTGGGAGTGAGTTTCGCCCGGAGGGCGGATTCCTCGCGCATCAGCGCCATCCCTGCGTATGCACGGAGCGCCGCTTCCGTGATCGCTACGTATCGTCCGTCCCTTGCCAGCGTCAGCGGCAGGTCGAGCAAGGTATCGGGCCTGACCTTCGACATCGGAGCCACGTCCACGGGATGCTCGTGCGACGTCTTGTAGTTCTCGAGGTACTGAACGTAGGCGGTGGGGTCGCCAGACAGAGCGAACGTGGTTCCTTCGTCGGCGATCGTAACCTGCTTGCGATCTTTCTGCGAGGGGATCTCGTATCGGAAGGCGATCGCGTCGTCGTAGCACCGGAAGACGACGTTGAACAGAGTGCCTTGCCGGCTCTCGTACTTCAGCAGAAGCTCCTGGTACCGATCCTCGGCGGTCGCGTTCCGCCCGAAGAGCACGGCGATCTTCGCGTGCCGCGACGCTTTCTCGTGACCCAGGAGCTTCGCGCCCTCGAGCAGGTCTCCCTCTCCCGACACGCTGAGGCTGAGAAGACTCGGCTCGAAAAGCGGCTCGCCCACGAACCTTGCCGACCAATGGTTCGGCGGATCGATCCAGACCTGGAGTCGGCCGTCCGGCGACTCGAGGCTCAAGGCGGAAAGGGTGATTCCAAGGGTTGCCATGGTGACGAGCATCCTTGCCCAGTATGGCCATGAACCTGAGATACTAGAGCCGTCTGCCAGGGAGGCGGTCGAGCTCTACGTCGCAGACTGTCTCGCGATGGGCGAAGCGGTTCCCCAGGAAGCAGGTTCCACACAACTCGAGCTGAAGATCGCTGCC